>NZ_JBYSZW010000022.1:0-105430 GCF_058787575.1 Cupriavidus sp. FW305-3-2-15-C-LB2 | reverse complement strand
CCAGCGCGTGCACGCGGCCCAGGCCGTTGCCGGCTCCCGTCACAATGGCCACCCGGCCGTCGAAGCGAATCGTCATCTTTGTCTCCCAGCAATAAAAGTGGATTGGTTCAGGCGAACAGGCGCAGGATGGTCTCGGCCACGCACACGGGCTTGTCCGAGCCTTCCATCTCGATTGACATCTCGTAGGTCACCTGAGCGCCGTTGTTGTCGAGCGGCTCCCACGACAGGACCCTGAAGTGGCCGCGCAAGCGGCTGTTCACCGGTACCGGCTTCAGGAAGCGCACTTTGTTCAGGCCGTAGTTCACGCCCATCCGGACGTTGGTGACCTCAAAGGCGTTGGTCATGTAGACCGGCAGCAGGCTCAGGGTCAGGAAGCCATGCGCGATCGGCACGCCGAACGGCCCCGTCGCGGCACGCTCCGGGTCCACGTGGATCCACTGGTGATCGCCCGTGGCATCGGCAAACGTGTTGATGCGGGTCTGGTCCATGCTGACCCAGTCGCTGGTGCCGATGACCTCGCCCAGCAGCCCTTTCAGGTCCGCGATCTCGTAGCGCTTCATTCCCATCTCCTCGTTGCGCGCGGGCGAACTGCCGCGCAGGCTGATTCAGTGGCCAAGTTCGGCCTGCAATGCCGCCGCGCAGGCAGCATCGTGCCGGTCGCTGCTGCCCAGCAGCAGGTCGGCCACGATTGCGTGCTTGAAGTAGTGGCCGACGGCGTACTCTTCGGTCATGCCAATGCCACCGTGGAGTTGCACGCCCTGCCCGCACACATACTTCGCCGCGCGGCACACCAGCGACTTCGTTGCCGACAGCGTCCGCTGCCGCGCCGCCTCGCTGTCGTTCTCCACCGACGCGAGCAATGCATGCAGCATCGAGCGCGCCAGTTCCATCTCGGCAGCCATGTCGGCCATGCGGTGCTGCAACGCCTGGAAGGTGCCGATGGGCACGCCGAACTGCTGGCGCGTCTTCAGGTATTCCGCCGTCAGCGTGATGGCCTTTTCCATGGCCCCGACAAGTCCGGCGCAAAGCGCGACGGTGCCATGGGCCAGGCCGGTGCGCAGCGCGGACAGGCCGCCCTCCAGCCGGTTTCCGGCGGGGACGCGCACGCCGTCGAAGGTGAGGCCCTCGACCCAGGTGGCGTCATGCAAGGGCATCGGCTGGCGCGCCAGGCCCGCGCTGCCGGCATCGACCAGCAGCAGCGCGATGTCCGCTTCCCCCGTCACCTGTGCCGAGACAATGAACGCGTCGGCACCCACCGCGCCCAGTACGAGCGATTTCCTGCCATGAATGACATAGCCGTCGGCGTCCTTGTCGGCGCGGGTCGCCACCACCTCCGGCATCCCGCGCGAGTCCGGCTCGCTATAAGCCAGCGCTATGCGCCGCGACCCCTCAGCCAGTTGGGGGACCAGGCTCGCCTTTTGCTCTGCCGTGCCGCCGGCGACCAGCGTCTGCGCCGCCAACACCGCGCAGCCGATATACGGCTCCAGCACGAGGCCGCGGCCCAGCTCCTGCGCGATCAGGGCTGTGTCGGTCAGCGAGCCGCCCAATCCGCCATGCACTTCGGGCAGCGCGGCCATCAGCCAGCCGTTCTCCGCGAACACCTTCCAGTTGTCGGCGACCTTGTCGCGGCCAGCCCGGGACGCCTGGATATACGAGGCCCGGGTTTCGAAGTCATACGCCTTGTCGACGTAGCGGCGCACACTGTCCTGCAACAGTTGCTGTTCCGAATTCAGGGTGAAGTCCATGTCTGTGTGCGGCCTAGAGTTGGAACAGGAGCTTGGCGATGATGCCCCGCTGCACCTCGCTCGTACCGCCATAAATGGTCGAGGCGCGGCGGAAGAACATGTCGTTGGCGATGCCGCGCGCCGTGTCCTGCAGCGGATACGGCTGCGCGGGCGCGGGATCGTGCGGATGCGCATAGGCCACCGCGCCGTAGTCGCCGAGTGCTTCGACCTGTGCCTCGGTGATGCGCTGCTGCAGTTCCGTGCCGCGGATCTTCAGCATCGAGCCGAGCGTCAGGGAGTCGGGATGGTGTTCCATCTCCAGCTTCGCCACCCGCTGGACCATCATGGCGATGGCCTGCAGTTCGGCGTCCAGCCGTGCCAGCTTCAGGGCGAATCCGGGGCAGTCGATCAACCGCTGCGCACCCACGCGCTGCGTCGCCGCGAACTGGCGCAGCTCGTGCATGTAGCGCTTCAGCGCCGGCAGTTCGGCCGCCGTGGCATGTTCGTTGTTGAGCAGGAACTTCGTGATGCGCCAGCCCGCGCCCTCCTCCCCGACCAGGTTGCCCACCGGCACGCGAACGTTGTCGAAGAACGTCTCGTTGAGGTGGTGCGCATCGTCAATGCTGCGAATGGGCCGCACCGTAATGCCGGGCGTCTTCATGTCGACCAGCAGGAAGCTGATGCCGGCCTGCTTCTTCGCCTCGGTGTTGGTGCGCACCAGCAGGAAGATCCAGTCGGACTCGTGCGCGTAGCTGGTCCAGATTTTCTGGCCGTTGACGACGTAGTGGTCGCCGTCGCGGACGGCGCGCGTCTTCAGCGAGGCGAGATCCGAACCGGAGCCGGGTTCCGAAAACCCCTGGCACCACAGTCGCTCGCCATGCAGGATCGCCGGCATGTGCGCGGCCTTCTGCTCCGGCGTGGCAAAGGCGTTCAGCACCGGGCCCAGCAGCTTGTGCACGAAACCGTCCTGCGTCGGCGTGCCTGCCGCCGCGCATTCCTCGTCGAATACCAGTTGCTGCGGCACCGACCAGCCGTTGCCGCCATGCTCGGCCGCCCAGTACGGCGCGCCCCAGCCATGGTCGTGCAGCAGCTTCTGGAAGCGCAGCACTTGCTGGCGCGGCGAGCGCGTGCTGCGAGGCAGCCCCTTCAGGTCGGCCGGTACGCGTTCCTGGAGGAACTGGCGGACCTGCTGCCGAAACGCGGCGAGGCTGGGATCAGGTTGAAAATCCATGCGACTCTCTCCGTCAGTCTTTACGGTACATCGTGACCACGGCCGCGCCGCCGATGCCGACGTTATGCTGCAAGGCAATGCGCGCGCCTTCCACCTGCCGCTGTTCTGCCCGGCCGCGCAGTTGCTGCACCAGCTCGGTCGCCTGTGCCAGCCCGGTCGCACCGATCGGATGGCCCTTCGACAGCAGGCCGCCCGACGGGTTGACCACGTACCTGCCGCCATACGTGTTGTCGCCATCGTCCACGAATTTCTGCGCGCCGCCTTCCGGGCACAGGCCCAGCGCCTCATAGCTCAGCAGTTCGTTTTGAGCGAAGCAGTCGTGCAGCTCGATCACATCGACATCCTCGGCTCCGATGCCGGCCTGCTCGTACACCCTGTTCGCCGCCATGCGCGACATGCCGAAGCCGGCCAGATGGCGCAGGTCGCCCGACTTGAAAGTTTCAGGGCCGTCCGTGGTCACCGACTGGCCGGCAATCCACACACTGGCGTCGAGGCCGTACTTCTTCGCATAGGCTTCGCTGCACAGCACCACCGCCGCCGCGCCGCAGGTCGGCGGGCAGGCCATCAGGCGGGTCATCACGCCGGGCCACATCATCTGGTCGGCCATGACTTCCTCGGCGGTGACCGCCTTGCGGAACACCGCCATCGGGTTGGTCATCGCATGGCGGCTGGCCTTGGCGCGGATCTTGGCGAAGGTTTCCAGCGGCGTGCCGAAGCGGCGCATGTGCTCCATCCCAGCCGCGCCGAACAGGCGCAGGGCCATCGGCACGCCTTCCGGCACCACGCTGGCGCACTCCTGCAGGAACAGGTCGAGCGGCGCCGGCCGGTCGTTGTAGAGGCCGCCCAGCGCGCCGGGGCTCATCTGCTCGAAGCCGAAGGCCAGCACGATGTCCGCGCGGCCGCTCTCGATGGCCTGGTTGGCCAGGAAGATTGCCGAGGAACCGCTGGCGCAGTTATTGTGGACATTGATGACCGGGATGCCGGTCATGCCGATGTCATACAGCACGCGCTGGCCACAGGTCGAATCGCCGAAGATATAGCTGGCGTACGCCTGCTGGATGGACTCATAGCCCACGGCCGCATCGGCCAGCGCCAGCCTGACGGCCTGTGCGCCCATGACCGTGTACGGGTCGCTCTGGCCCGGTTTCCTGAAGGGAATCATGCCGACGCCGGCAACAACCACCCTCTCTGTCATCTTTCTCTCCTTGCTTTGGATCGCCCACCTGCTGGCGGTCCGATGCCCTTTGCTGGATGGCTGCGGCCCGTTCGGCCGCCTGCCGGTGAAGTAGTGCATGAACGATATCCGCTGGCAGACACCGGACGCACCTCCCGAAATGGAGAACAGGCAGGGGTCTGCCGGGGCCATCCCCATGGCGGGATCGCCCCGGTTCACGGGATAGGGGGAAAGATGGCGGCGAGCAAGCGCTGCCCCGGCTCGGCGGCGCCGACTACAGTGGGAGGGTGTGACAGTCCCGGATCCGGACAAGGGAGGTGCCATGAAAGTGACCGATGCATGGATGCTGGCCGCCGTACCGGCGTGCCTCGTCGCCTGTGCGACGGCTCCGGAACATCCCCGCGAAGTGGTTGACGTGCCACTGGCAGCCGCGCCCGGGAACCTCGGTGAAGTTGGCACCGCCTCGCTGGCGCGGCGGGGCGACGAGACCAGCGTCGTGATCACGATCAGCGGCGTGTCGCCACCGGTGACGCGTCCGCTGCGCCTATATGCATTTATCTACCCCGGCACTTGCGGCAAGCTGACCGCCACGCCGGTGGTCAGCATGAACCGGACGCGGCGCGGCGAAGCCACGACCGGAAACGGGCCGTTGAGGCTACACCGGGATGCGCAGATCCCCTTAGAGAACCTGCGGTCAGGCGACTATGCCCTCGTCGTCCGCAGCGCGCCCTGGGATGGCAGCGTGGATCTATTCTGCGGCAACCTGAAGGCCGCGCGGGTGTCGTAGCGCGGGTCCGCAATCGTCAGCAGGCACCCCCTGGATGACCAGGGGCTTGACCAGGCGCCGGGCGAGGCAGACCGCCCGCCCGGCACCTGCGCAACATGACGTCAGATGCGGTACATCGTGACGACCGCCGCCCCGCCAATGCCCACGTTGTGTTGCAACGCAATGCGGGCACCCTCTACCTGCCGCTTGTCGGCGCGGCCGCGCAGTTGCTGCACCAGCTCCGTGCACTGCGCGAGGCCGGTCGCGCCGATCGGGTGGCCCTTCGACAGCAGGCCGCCCGACGGGTTGACCACGTACCTGCCACCATACGTGTTGTCGCCGTCGTCCACGAACTTCTGCGCGCCGCCTTCCGGGCACAGGCCCAGCGCCTCATAGCTCAGCAGTTCGTTCTGTGCGAAGCAGTCGTGCAGCTCGACCACGTCGACGTCCTCCGCGCCGATGCCGGTCTGCTCGTAGACCTTGTTGGCCGCCGCGCGCGACATGCTGAAGCCGGCCAGGTCGCGCAGGTCGTTCGAGCCGAACACCTCCGGACCGTCCGTGGTCAGCGCCTGCCCGGCGATCCACACGCGCGCATCGAGGCCGTGCTGCTTCGCATAGGCTTCGCTGCACAGCACCACCGCCGCCGCGCCGCAGGTCGGCGGGCACGCCATCAGGCGGGTCATCACGCCGGGCCACATCACCTTGTCGGCCATGACATCCTCGGTGGTCAGCACGTTGCGGAACACCGACATCGGGTTGTTGACCGCGTGACGGCTGGCCTTGGCGCGGATCTTGGCAAATGTCTCCAGCGGCGTGCCGAAGCGGCGCATGTGCTCGAGACCGCCGCCGCCGAAGGTCTGCAGCGCCTGGGGTACGTCGACGTCGCCGAGCAGCTCCTTCAGCTTGTCGCTGAAGCGCTCCACGGGGTTCGGCTTGTCGGCGAAGTTGGAGCCGAGCGCGCCCGGATTCATCTGCTCGAAACCCACCGCCAGCACGATGTCCACTTCGCCGCTGGCGATGGCCTGGCGCGCCAGGTAGAGCGCCGTCGAGCCGCTCGAGCAGTTGTTGTTGACGTTGACGATGGGAATACCCGTCATGCCGACGTCGTACAGCACGCGCTGGCCGCAGATCGAATCGCCATAGATATAACTGGCGAATGCCTGCTGGATCGACTCGTAGCCCACGCCGGCATCCGCCAGCGCGAGGCGCGCCGCCTGGGCGCCCATCACCGGGTACGGATCGCTCTGGCCCGGCTTCTTGAAGGGAATCATGCCGACGCCGGCAACCACGACCTTCTGTGTCATTGTCTTGCTCCTCGGAGAGTTGAATCGATATCTGTCAGGTATGTCAGAAAAGGCGCTCCGCACCCGGATAGACCGGGGCTTCCTTCGCGAAGAAGCGGCGCATCGCCTCGGCACTGAAGCAGCTCGTCGTGCACATGCCCTGCAATGCCGCTTCCATCTGGAGCATGGCGTCGCGGTCGGTCTCGAACGAGCGGTTCATGATCCGTTTGGCGGCGCCCAGCACGTGGGTCGGCGCCCGGTCGAAGCGTTGCGCCATTTCGATGGCGGCGTCGCGCAGACGTTCGGCCGGCACAACGGCCTGGACGAGGCCGAGCGACAGCGCCTCGTCGGCCAGGATGTCGCGCGCGGTGAACACGATCTCCTTGGCACGCGCCAGGCCGACCAGACGCGGCAGCGTGTACATCAGCCCCAGGTCCGGGCTGAAGCCGATGCGGGCGAAGTTGGCAACCAGCCGCACGTTCGGCCCCGCGATCACGAAATCGGCCGCCAGCGCGAGTGAGAAGCCCGCGCCGACCGCAAAGCCGTCGACCGCCGAGATGACCGGTTTCTCCAGGTCCATCAGCGCCGTATGCCAGCGCTGATGATTGACCAGCACGTCGCGGCCGAGGAAGGCCTTGTCGCCCTCCTCCTCGGTGCCGCCCAGGTCGGCACCGGAGCAGAAGTGGCCGCCGGCGCCGGTCAGCACGACCGAACGGATGTCCCGGTCGGTCTGCACCGTGCGGATGGCGTCAATCAGCAGGTCACGCGCCGAACTGTCCAGCGCGTTCCGGCGTTGTGGGCGGTTCAGCGTAATGACGGCCGTCTTGCCGACCCGCTCGAAGATGACCGCGGCTTCGCTCATGTGAATCTCCTCCTCTTCCGTGTTGCCGTGGTCAGACGCGGGCAAAGATGCCGACGTGCTCGGTCGACTCCTCGACACGCCACAGCCCGCCGCCGTTGCCCTGCAGCGCGATGCGCGCGCCCTCGACCTGGCGCTTGCCGCAATTGCCGCGCAGTTGCTCCACCAGTTCGAAGATCTGACCGATGCCGGTGGCGCCGATGGGGTGCCCCTTCGACTCCAGCCCGCCCGACGGGTTGATTGGCAGCCGGCCGCCCAGCGTGCTCTCGCCGCGTTCCGCCATGGCGCCGCTGTCGCCCGGCTCGCACAGGCCCAGCGACTCCACCGCCAGCAGTTCGCCGATGGCGGTGGCGTCGTGGATCTCGGCCACGTCCACGTCCTTCGGCGAGATGCCGGCCTGCTCGTAGGCGGCCTTGCCGGCCTGGCGCGTGCAGCCGTTATCGAAGTCATCGGCAGCGCGGGCCGAGGCCGAACGCACCACGCTCGCCAGCACCTTCACAGCGCGCTTGCGGTCGAAGCCGTACTTCTTCAGGCCCGCTTCCGTGCACAGGATCGCGGCGGCGGCGCCGTCCGAGATCGGCGAGCACATCGGCAGCGTGATCGGATAGGTGATGGGCGGCGCTGCGAGGATCTCCTCGATGCTCATCGCGTTGCGGTACTGCGAACGCTCGTTGTGCACCGAGTGGCCGTGGTTTTTTGACGACACGGCCGCAAGCTGGCGCTGCGTGATGCCGAAGCGCTCCATCAGGCCGCCCCTGCCCAGGGCCGCGTACACGTCCATGAACGGGCTGTACGGGTTGGGCGACTGCGATCCCGGCGGCGGCACGATGCCCTTGCCCATCTCGGCGAGGTAGGTCTTGTTCTCCTCGAATGTCTCGACGTCCCAGGCTGACTCGAAGGCCGAAAACATCTTGGCCTTGTCCTTCGAGAACATCTTCTCCGCCCCCACTGCGATGGCCACGTCGGCCGCGCCGCCGCGCAGTTGCGTTACGGCGAGGTTGAAGGCATGGCTCGACGACGCGCAGGCGCCCTCGATGTTGAAGATGGGGATGCTGTCAAAGCCCAGCGGCAGCAGCGCCACCTGGCCACGGATCATGTGCTGGCCGTCGAAGTGGCCCTGCGTGCAATTGCCATAGAAGGCGGCCTGCACCCACTTGCGGTCGCAGGCGGCGTCCTTCAGGGCGTCTTCCACGGCCCAGGCGGTCAGTTGCTTGATGGTCTTGTCGGCGTGGCGGCCGAACGGCGTCATGCCTACGCCGACGATGTAAATGTTTTCCATGTTCTGTCCGTTTCCAGTGATGCAGGCGATCAATGATGATCAATTTCGATCAGTAGCCCTTGAATTGCGGCGCACGCTTCTCCGCGAAAGCGCGCAGGCCCTCGGCGATGTCGTACGAGCGCTGGTGGTCGCGCAGCGCCAGCAGTTCGTGGCGCAGCGCGTCGGCCGCCGGCTTGTCGGCGCATTCGTCGGCCACCTTCTTCATCTTGCGCAGCACCAGCGGGCTCTTGGTCGAGAGCTTGTCGCCGATGGCCTGCACGCGGGCCACCAGTTCGTCGTCGGCCACCACCTCGGCCACCAGGCCGTACTGCTTCATGTCGGCGGCCGGCAGCGACTCGCCGGTGTAAAGCAGGTACTTGGCGATGTTCTGCGGGATCTTGCGCGGCAGGATGGCCGCACCGCCGCCTCCCGGGAACACGCCGAAGTTCGAGTGGGCGTCGCCGAAGCGGGCGCTCTGGGCGGCGATCACGAAATCGCAGGCCAGCACGGTCTCCAGCCCGCCCGCGATAGCGAGGCCGTTGACGGCGGCGATGGTGGGCTTGGGGAAGGCGCGCAGCGTGTCGAAGAAGGCCACGAGCGTGTCGAGCAGGTCCGGCTCTCCCGGGCCCGGGGTGCCGCCTGCCTTCAGGTCGGCGCCGGCGCAGAAGGCCGGGCCAGTGGCGGTCACCGCCACCACGCGCACCTGATCGTCCTGTTGCCAGGCGCGCAGTTGCGCGGCCATGGCCAGCGCCATGTCCTTGCTGATGGCGTTGCGGGCCTGGGGCCGCATCAGGGTAATCCAGCCGACCTGGCCCTTCACCTCAAATGACACTGGTTCACTCATGTCTTCTCCTCGATCGATTCCTTACGGCGTTCTTGCCTGCTCGTCACGATAGGCGCCGCCGGCCTTCGCTTCCCCTCCCCTTGCGGACGCGGCTGGCGTCCGGCCTGCTTCCCCGTGAGACCGCCCCCTGTCCCATAGGGAGGGGACACCACGAACGGCTGCTGGCTATTGTTTGAGCGAGGCCGCCAGGCCCATCACCCGTCACATCGGAGACAACATGGACTTCAGCGCATACCAGCACATCAAATTCGCGCGGCGCGGCCGCGTCCTCGAAATCACCCTGAACCGCCCGGAGCAACTGAACGCGGTCAACGGCGGCCTGCACGCCGAACTGGCGCGGGTGTTCGTCGACGCCAACAACGACCCCGAGTCGGAAGTCATCGTGCTGACCGGCGCGGGCCGGGCCTTCTCGGCCGGTGGCGACCTGGAGGCCGTCAAGACCGCCTTCGACGATCCCGCCGTGTTCCGCGTCACGGCGCGCGAGGGAAAGCAGATCGTCTTCGCCCAGCTCGACTGCGAGAAGCCGATCATCGCCAAGGTCAACGGCCCGGCCATCGGCCTTGGCTGCAGCATTGCCCTCTTCTGCGACGTGATCTTCGCCGCCGACACCGCCAGGTTCGCCGATCCGCACGTGAATGTCGGCCTCGTGGCCGGCGATGGCGGCGCCATCATCTGGCCGCAGCTCATTGGCTACGCCCGCGCCAAGGAATACCTCCTCACTGGCGATCCCATCACCGCCACGGAGGCCGCCCGCATCGGCCTGATCAACCACGCCGTGCCGGCCGCCGAGCTGGACGCGCGCGTCGACCAGTTCGCCGACCGCCTCGCCAACGGCGCCACCAACGCGATCCGCTGGACCAAAGTGGCCACTAATATCGGCCTCAAGCAGCTCGCGCACTCCGTCATGGACGCCTGCATGGGCTACGAGTGGCTGGCGAGCAAGACCGACGACCACCGCGAGGCGATCAACGCCATCCTGGACAAGCGCAAGCCATCCTTCACTGGCCGATGATCGGCGCAACAGAACGGTGCATGCTATGAAAGACATGGAATTCAGCGGCAAGCGAGTGCTGGTCACCGGCGGAGCCAGCGGCATCGGCGCGGCCGTGGCGGCGTTCTTGGCGGAGCAAGGGGCCGTGGTTTGCGCATCCGATCTGCATCCGGCAGAGGACCGGGCCGAATGCCGGATGCTGCGGGGCGACGTATCGTCCGAACCTGAGGTGCAGCGCATCGCGGCAGAAGCGGCCGCACATATGGGCGGTATCGACATCCT
Organism: Cupriavidus sp. FW305-3-2-15-C-LB2; assembly: GCF_058787575.1. NCBI lineage: Bacteria > Pseudomonadati > Pseudomonadota > Betaproteobacteria > Burkholderiales > Burkholderiaceae > Cupriavidus > Cupriavidus sp. FW305-3-2-15-C-LB2. The sequence goes on along the minus strand of NZ_JBYSZW010000022.1, from coordinate 95,018 downwards.
GGTCAACAACGCCGGCATCCTGGAACCCGCCCGCCGCACTGACCGGCAGGACACCGCAACCTGGCAGCGCACCATCGACGTCAACCTCACCGGCACGTGGCTGATGAGCAAGGCCGTCGGCCGACAGATGCTTGAGCAGGGCGGCGGGTCGATCGTCAACATCGCGTCGATCTACGGCCTCGGCGGGGGTGTGGGCATTACCGCCTATACCGCCTCCAAGGCCGGCGTGGTGATGCTGACGCGCTCGCTGGCCTGCGAATGGGCGCAGAAGGGCATCCGCGTCAACGCTGTCGCGCCGGCCATCATTCGCACCCCGCCGCTCGATGCGATGACCAGCGACGGCCGGCTCGACGTCACGTCGCTGGAACGCCGCACGCCGATGGGGCGGCTGGGCTTCCCGGTGGAGGTAGCGCAGGCGGTGGCCTTCCTGGCGTCCGACTGGGCCTCTTACGTTACCGGCGTGACGTTGCCCGTCGATGGCGGGTGGAGCGCGTTCGGCGCGGACGGCAACGCTTCGCGGAGCTGACTCCCGAAAGCCCTCCGGCCGTAGCCGGAGGGCATCGTCACTACGCCGTCAGGCCGCCATCGACCATGTAGTGCGCTCCCGTGACGAACGAAGCCTTGTCCGAGCACAGCCACAGCACGAGCTCGGCCGCTTCCTCGGGCTCGCCGGCGCGGCGCAAGATCGACGCCGCCAGCAGCGCCTCCGTACTTCCCGGCACCGACGCCGCCGCCAACTCCTCGGCCATCGCGGTCTTCACCACGCCCGGACAGATCGCATTGATCCGGATGCCATGCCGGCCATACTCCCGCGCCGCGGACCGGGTCAGCCCGATCACGCCATGCTTCGACGCGGCATACGCCGCGCTGTAGGGCGCGGCCCGCACACCGGCGACCGAAGCCGTGTTGACGATGGCGCCGCCATGCGCTTTCATTGCCCGCAGTTCATGCACCATGCAATGGAAGATTCCGGTCAGGTTGACGCCGAGAATGCGGTGCCAGTGCTCAAGCCCCTGGTCCTCTGTCTTCGATACATGGCCGGCAATACCGGCGTTGTTGAAGGCGATGTCGAGCCGGCCGAAACGGTCGACGGCCGCCTGCACCATGCCGGCACAGTCTTCCTCACTGCTGACGTCCACGCGCCGGAACAGCGCCCGGCCCCCTTCGCCGGCAATCTCGGCGACCACCGCCTGCCCTGCCTCCTCCACACGGTCGGCGACGACGACGCTCGCCCCGCCCCGCGCGAACAGCAACGCGGCCGCCCGGCCGATCCCCGCCGCGGCGCCGGTGACGATGGCAACCTTCCCCTGCAACTCAGACATGCTCGCAATTCCCGAAATTGGTTTGGATTGCCGCTTGGAGTCCCATTTGGAATCCCGCAGCGTCATGCCGATTCCGACTGCAACGCGCTGACTCTGGCGGGCCGCGTCATCGCACGCTTGACCAGCACGGCACCCCCCGCACCCAGGATGATCACCGCCATCGTGTTGAACACGGCGTGGAAGCCGAAGTTCTCGCGCAGCATCACGCCGCCGAGGATGGGCCCCAGGATGCCGCCGAAGCGGCCAATGCCCTGCATCCACGAGACGCCGAGCGAACGGGCGGTGGCCGGGTAGAACGCGGCGGCAAGGAAGATCATCGACGCCATGCCGCCGCTCAGCCCGATGCCGGTCAGCACGATGCTCGCGGACACCCAGCCGAGGTCCTGCGAATTCTGTCCGATGGTCCACACGCCGAGGCCGCCGATTGCAAAGGCCATGCCGATGACAGCATTCTTCTCGAAGCGGTCCATCAGCCAGCCGAAGAATAGCGTGCCGACGATGCCGCCGACGGTGAGCAGGGTCGTCATCAGCGTGGACTGGCGCCACGTGGCGCCGATGGTCTGGAACAGCGTCGGCATCCAGCCAAGCAGCAGGTAGTAAGCAATGCAGGCGAAGAAATAGCCCAGCCACAGCATGCCGGTGCCGATCCGCAGCCCCTTGGACAGCACGAGCCCAACGCCGCCGCGGCGCGCCGGGGCCGCGTCCTCCAGCACGAACCGGGTGGCGTCGAGCGCGGCCCCCGGCGCGATGCGCCTGAGCACGGCGGCGATTGCGGGGGCCGGATAGCCGTGCTGCACCATGAAATGCAGGGGCTGCGGAGTGGCGAGCAGCATGTAGAGGCCTAGCACGAGGGGCAGGACACCGCCCAGAACGAACACGCTTTTCCAGCCGTAGGCCGGCACCATCACCGCCGCCGCCCAGCCGCATGCCGACGCGCCAATCATGCCGCCGCAGCACAGCGCATTGACCAGCAGCGCGCCCATGCGCCGGGGCGCATATTCGTACATCAGCGTCGCGGTGGCCGGCATTGCAGCGCCGAGGCCGAGGCCGGTCAGGAAGCGCCAGACGCCCAGCGACGTGACCGAGTCCGCCATGACGGTGGCGAAGCTGCACAGGCCGAACATCCACATCGCGCCGATCATCACGAACTTAGGCGTGAAGCGCTCGAACAGCGGCCCGGCCGCCAGCGCGCCGATTGACAGCCCGAAGATCGACGCGCTCATCACCGGACCGAATGCCGACTTGGCCACGCCCAGATCCTGCGCGAGGACGGGGACGACGAAACTGAGCGCCACGTTGTCGTAGATGTCGATGGCCACCAGCAGGAAGCAGGCGATCAGAATGCGCCACTGGTATGGCGAGAAGCGTTGGTGGTCGATGAACTGCTGTACGTCGATCGTGCGGGAGTCAATCATGGCGTCTCCTGGATATCGTTATGGAACCCGGCCGACCTGGTGGCATCGGGCCCGGGGAGATGGCATTCGCGATGCCGTGCCTGGCGGTGACGCCGACGATAAGGGGGGGCGGCACTCAGCGCGCCTCCATTTTTGGGAGGGGCAGGCGCAGGCAAGGCGAGCGCTGCGCCGGCCCCTCGTTCGTCCGCTACCGACGACACGCCGGCGCAGGTGGACGCCTGGCCCGGCGCCTATGCAGTCCGTGCCGCCAGGATGCGGCCATGCCGTGGGCTCCGGCGGCCCAGCCAATCAGTCCGCGGCGCACGGCGCCGTGCGTGTGGACACCAGCAGCCTGAGCGCTTCGCGCAGCGCTGGCGGCAACGGACGCGGCCGGCGCGATTCCCGGTCGACATAGACGTGGACGAAATGCCCCTGGGCCGCCGCCACCTCGTCGTCCTCCCGGAACAGGCCGACTTCGTAGCGAACACTGGAGTTCCCCAGATGCGCCACCCTCACGCCAGCGACGACGGTATCCGGAAAGCTCAGCGGGGCGAAGTAGTTGCATTGCGACTCGATGACGAGGCCGATGATATGGCCCGCATTGGGGTCGAGTACGCCCGCATGGATCAGGTACGTGTTCACCACCGTGTCGAAGTAGCTGTAGTAGACGACGTTGTTGACGTGGCCATAGGCGTCGTTGTCCATCCAGCGCGTGGTAATGGGCAGGAATTGGCAGTAGTCCTGGCGGGTGCGGCGAACGGCGGGTGCGGGCATGAGCAGTGGCGGGGCCAAGTGCGTATCGTGGGCAAAAAAAGAACTCCGGCACGAAGCCGGAGTGCCAAGCAACGCGGAGACACGCGCGCAATCGTGAAGCTCATCGCCACGGGAGACCGGCCCGCGCCGCCTCCCCCCGAAGCCGCGCTGCCGGACACCGCCGCCGCGCTGGCGGGGCTGTGTTTCGTTGTCTGCTGGCCTAAGTCTAGGCGCGTCATCGCTTCCGCGCCCCTCCCACGCGGAGAGGGTGTCAGTCCTCCCCTCCCGACGCGAGGGGGGCGGCACCGTGGCTGCCATGGCTACGCTCGGGTCGAACTCAATCCACGCGGACCTCCGTGCCGCGCTTCCAACCATGTCTACGCTACAACGCATAGGTGACGGCCTCCTCGTCCGCACGCAGGCCTATATCGACGGCACGTGGGTGCCGGCCGACGACGGCAGCACCTTCGCCGTCATCAATCCCGCCAATGACGAAATCCTTGCCAACGTAGCCAATCTCGGCGTGACCGAAACCATGGCCGCCGTCGCAGCGGCCGATGCGGCCCTGCCGGCCTGGCGCGCGCGCACCGGCAAGGATCGCGCGGCCGTCCTTCGCCGCTGGTTCGACCTGATGACCGCGCACGCGCAGGACCTGGCCGCTATCATGACCGCCGAGCAGGGCAAACCACTGCCCGAGGCGCTGGGCGAAGTAGCCTACGGCGCATCCTTCGTGGAGTGGTTCGCCGAGGAAGCGAAGCGCGTCACCGGCGACGTGCTCGCCAGCCCGTCCACGGACAAGCGCATGATGGTGTTCAGGCAGCCCATCGGCGTCTGCGCGGCCATCACACCATGGAACTTTCCCATCGCGATGATCACGCGCAAGGCCGCCCCGGCGCTGGCCGCCGGCTGCACCATCGTCATCAAGCCCGCCGGACAGACGCCGCTGTGTGCGCTGGCGCTGGCGGAACTGGCGCATCGCGCCGGCATTCCACGCGGCGTGATCAACGTGGTGACGACGAAGACCGCGTCGTCGGCCATCGGCAAGGCGCTTTGCGACTCGCCGGTCGTGCGTCACATTTCCTTTACCGGATCGACGCCCGTCGGCGCGATCCTGATGCAGCAGAGTGCACCCACCGTCAAGAAGCTGGCCCTCGAGCTGGGCGGCCATGCGCCGTTCATCGTGTTCGACGACGTCGATATCGACGCTGCCGTGGAGGGCGCGATCGCGTCCAAGTACCGCAATGCCGGACAGACTTGCGTCTGCACCAATCGCTTCTACGTGCAGGACAAAGTCTATGACACTTTCGTGGCCCGGCTCGCCGAAAAGGCCGCCGGCCTGCGCGTGGGCAACGGCTTCGAGCCCGGTGTTGCACAGGGCCCGCTCATCGACGACCAGGCGGTGGACAAGGTGCGCGAGCACATCGAGGACGCGCTGAGCAAGGGAGCTGCACTGGTGACCGGCGGCGACGTGCTGGTCGGACACGGCTCGTCTCGCTTCGTCGCGCCGACCGTGCTCGCCGATGCCAGCCACGACATGCTGATCGCCACCGAGGAAACCTTCGGCCCGGTGGCGGCGGTGTTCCGCTTCCGAGACGAGGCCGAGGTCATCGCGATGGCGAACGGGACCGAGTCGGGACTTGCCTCGTACTTCTACAGCGGCGACGTGAGCCGCGTATGGCGCGTGGCGGAAGCCCTGGAATACGGCATGGTCGGCATCAATACCGGCCTGATCTCCAATGAGGTAGCACCGTTCGGCGGCGTGAAACAGTCCGGCCTCGGTCGCGAAGGCTCGCGCTATGGGATCGACGAGTACCTGGAAATGAAGTACGTGTGCCTGGGTGGAATGTAGCCGCGGCTGCCGGGCGTCGCGCCCGGCATGAAGACGCCACCCCGGTCCGGGGCCCTGTGTCCCCGGGACATTCGCGCCATCACACCCGTCGCCGCTGCCCTTCCCAGAACCGCGCCCGGATGTCGCGCTTGAGCACCTTCCCGACCGCGCTGCGTGGCAGTTCAGGCCAGAACTCGACCGACTTCGGCGTCTTCAGGCTGCCCAGGTCCTTCTTGCACATGGCCATCACTTCGTCGGCGGACAGCATCTGGCCGGCCTTGAGTTGCACCACGGCCTTCGCCGCCTCGCCCCACTTCTCGTCCGGCACGCCCACCACCGCGCAATCCAGCACTTCGCTCTGCGCGAACACCTCGTAGACTACCGGGCCAAACCGCCTGACGGCCTCGCGCATCCTCTCCGGTGCGACGGGGCCCACCGCTCACCAGCATGCAACGAAGAGAGGAAAAGTCGGCCTCCGCCGTGCGCGGGTCTCCGAGCAGCATGTAGATGATGGTGGGGGGAACGAACAGATGGGCCGGTGGTTCCCCCCGTGGGCTGCAGCAGGGCGGGACCGTCAGGATCCTCCGGGCCGCCGCAATAGGGGCTGTCATGGGGGGCGATCCAGTCGCCCAGGTGTTCGCCGTGCGCAGACGGACGGTCGATGCAAACGAAGCGGCACCCTGCCGGAAGGCCCGCCTGGAGTTGCGGCACCGCCCACTCATAGGCACTGTGGAAGAACACGAGCGCGACATCGGTGTATCCCAGCACCTGGATATTCGCTTCCACGGCGTTGCGGGTATGAACGGCCACCCACGCCATGTCGGCGCGGTTGATGGCGAACTGGAGCAGACTGACGCGGTAACCGTTCGGCGCGTACACGGCGATGTGCGATCCCGCGGCCAATGCCGGCTCGGCCGAGAGCGCATGGGCGACATGCATGAACGAAGCGCCGGGCCTCGGCAAAGTCGATCCGCACCTCCCCCTCGACGAATGCGGTACGTTGAGGGAAGCGCGACGCGGCGGCATCGAAGTAGGTCGGCAAGGCGCATTGGCGGCTTCTCGAAAGGTGGTCTGTGACTTGCTGATTCCTGCGCCAGTTCGACACGAACCGTATTGATCGATCCCTGCACTGGCCCGATGCCTGGACCGGACCAGTCTTGCGGACGTGCGCCGCGATTGTCCCGACATGATCCCTGCTCCAGCGGGGTCAGGCGCGGCGGCGAAGTTCCTGGCCAGGCCTGACTACGGCCACTCCGTGCGCACTGCGGCGCGCGCCGTACGGCGCGCCATGCCGGTGATCAGAAGACGTGCCGTATGCCCGTTGCCACGCCAACCATGTTCTTGCCGCCCGGTGGCTGCGCGTAGTTGAACAGGTAGAGCGTGAAGGCACCGTCATTGCCGAGGCTGCCGTTGTGTGCCCATGTCGTCGACAAATAGATGTCGGTGCGCTTGCTGAGAGCGTAGTCGGCCACGAAGCTGACCTGTTGCGGATTGGCCGGATTGATGGCAACGCCAGTTGCACCGCTGAGGTTCATCTTCTTGATGTTCGAGTAGTAATAGCCCAGTTGCAGGTCAAGAGCGGGCGTGACCTTGTAGCTGGCGCCGGCGAACCAGAAGTCGTCACGCAGGGCCACGTTTCCGTTGGCGTACGTCTGATTTCCCCAGCGATAGCCGCCCGTCAGCTTGAGCGGGCCATCGGAATAGCTGGCACCGATATAGGCCTTTCGGATCCTGGCGGTCTGGCCGACCACCACGGACGGATTCCACTGGTCGTAGGCGATACTGGCGCCAAACGTCTGGCCAAGATACATCAGGGACGCACCGTAGGCAGTGTCGTCGCGGTGGCTGCCGGGAATTTCGCCGTTGCCGCCATTGGTCAACCCGGCGCCACCGGCGCTCAGTGAGGTGGCCGGCGCCCCCGCGCCGAACGAATAGTGGGCGCTGGCATAGAGGTCGCCGAACCGGCCCGTGTACTTGATGGAGTTGCTCGGCTTGTAGTCGACGCCAACCAGCCAGACTGCCGGTTCGTAAGCAGGCGAAAAGCGATTCGGGGAGAAGTTCACCACGGCATCCGTCAGCGACGAGAATACCTTGCCCAGGGCCACCTTGCCCCAGGCATCATTGCCAAGCGCAATGTAAGCTTGCCGGTTGAAGCCGGCACTGTTGCCGGTGAAGATGCCCGTATCCGAGTTGAAGCCGGATTCCAGAACGAACGATGCCTTCAGACCGCCACCGAGACCCTCCACGCCGCGCAAGCCCCAGCGCGAGGCTGACAGGCCGCTCTGGTTGATCATGCCGATGCGCGGACCAACGGGATTCACGCCGACGCTCGGACCGGTGGCTCCCTGCGGCAGCGTCGCCGGCACCGTCGCCACACGGTTGATGTACTCGATTCCCGTATCGATCACGCCGTAGAGTGTCACGCTGGTCTGGGCATGCGCCATGCCTGATGCGACGCACGCCGCCAATGCGATAGACGATTTCCTCATGCTGCCGTCTTCTCCGACTCATCTTCCCTACGATGCCTCATCGTAGACAAGGCTATCTGCGCCGGCCCCTCCCCCTTCGGACGAAATTTCTCGCGCGTGCTGCGCTCCCGGGCATGGAGGCTGAGCAGATTCCGTTTGAGCCATGTCGTCAGCGCACAAGTGACTGATTCTGCGGATTATTCGGCCGGTTTGGGTACCCTCAGGCTGGGCGTCACCCTGCGCGCATTGAATCCCGCGCGCAATCGCCCGAGGCGGGCCATCTCAGCCAATTAGGGAGGGGACAAAGGACTTTTTCCAGTCGCAGTATTTCGCAACGATCCCGCAGCGGCGAGGCCGGGGCGGGCGGTCCGACTGCGGAAGTTGCAGACAAAGCATAAGTGGAGACGCCATGAACCCGGGATTTCGTGCCATTCGCAACGCTTTACTCTCGACGGTCGCATGTACCGCCCTGCCGTCAATAGCCCAGACCGCTCCGGCAGAACCCCGCGCCGCCGGGGTTACGGTAACGGTCGACAACTTCAAACGCGCAGAGTCGGACATGTACTTTTCCACGGTCGCGAAGCAGGGCGGCTTCGGCAAGCTGCGCCACCAACGCGACCTGATGCCGATCGATCGACAATCCGTCGTGCGCGCGAACCGCGACACGGCCTACTCGACGGGCATCTTCGACCTCGACGCCGGCCCCGTGACGATCACGCTGCCCGACGCGGGCAAGCGTTTCCGCTCCGTCATCGCCATCAACGAAGACCACTACGTGACGAAGGTGGCGTACGGGAAGGGGCCGTATACCTTCACGCGCGAGCAGATCGGCACGCGCTACGTGATGATCGGCGTGCGCACGTTGGTCGACGCGCGCGACCCCGCCGATCTGCAGGTGCTCTATACCCTGGCCGCGCCGGGAAGATTCGAGGTGCCGGAATGGGACAACACCAGCCAGAAGCGCGTTCGTGACGCGCTCGTGTTCTGGCCACTTGCGCGGATGAAGCGCACGCGCGCACGGCATGAGACTGTACTGGCGCAAAGCTCTGAAGCCGAACTGGCCGCGGCAGCCGCCGCTATTGTCACCGCAAGTGGCATTGCCATTGCTGTCGAGAGCTGATGTTTTCCGCTCAGACACGATAGAGTCTGAAAAATCGCACCTGGCATATCGCGAACGTCTTAGCCCGGCGGGTCCAAAACTGACGCTGGAAGGTGCTGACGCCGTACATGAAGAAGGCACAACTGGCGATGTGCCTGGCGGCGGCCGAGCGCGCGGTGTGGTCGTCCGCCCCCCGTCGGGGGAGGGGATCGAAACGGCCGTTTGGCTTAAGGTCTCACGGAAGCGGCGGTGCCCTTCGCCGCATCGGCCAGACTTCGCGGAGCATACATGACTGACGGCAGCCCTTCCCATCAGGACGCACTATTCCAGGCTTGCATCAAGGCGACGCAGGACTGGGCCGACATGCTGGCCCGGCCTCCAGCCGCAGCCGACGCAGCCGACCGCAGGTTCCAGGCGTCGGAATGGCGCCAGCATCCGTGGTACGGCGCGCTCGTGCAGACCTACCTAGCCAATTCGCGCTGGCTGACGGCGATGGCCGAGGCGGCCGACATCGGTGAGAAGGACAAGCAGAACCTGCGCTTCTTCACCCGTCAGTTCATCGACATGCTGAGCCCGGCAAATTTCGCCGCCACCAATCCGGAAGCCGCTCGCATGGCGCTGGAATCGGGCGGTGAGAGCTTGCGCGCCGGCTTCGCCAACCTGATGGCGGACATGCGGAGCGGCCGCATCGCCATTACCGACGAGTCGGCGTTCGAAGTGGGGCGCAACGTGGCCGTCTCGCAGGGATCGGTGGTATTCGAGTGCGAGCTCATGCAATTGATCCAGTACACGCCGCTGACCAGGCAGGTGGCGGAGAAGCCGCTGCTGATCGTGCCGCCCTGCGTCAACAAGTTCTACATCCTCGATCTCCAGCCGGCCAATTCCTTCGTGCGACATGCGTGCGAGCAGGGCTACACCGTGTTCCTGGTGTCGTGGCGCAACCCGGGCGAGGAACTGAAGGACGTCATCTGGGACGACTACCTGGAACAGGGGGTGATGCAGGCGGTAGACGTCGCGCTGTCCATCAGCGGGGCGGACCAGGTCAATGCGCTGGGCTGGTGCGTCGGCGGCACGATCCTGTCGGCGGCGCTGGCAGTGATGCGGGCGCGCGGGGAAAAGCAGGTGGCCAGCATGACCCTGCTCACCACCATGCTGGACTTCGCGGAGCCGGGCGACCTCGGCGCGTTTGTCAGCGAGCCCATCGTTAGCCAGTACGAGCGGACCATTGGCGGCGGCGGCATCTTCCAGGGCAAGGAACTTGGCTTCGTGTTCCAGCTCCTGCGCGCCAACGACCTGCTTTGGCCCTATGTGGTCAACAATTACCTCAAGGGGCAGCAGCCGGAAGCCTTTGACCTGCTTTACTGGAACGCGGACACGACCAACCTGCCAGGGCCAATGTTCACCTGGCTGCTGCGCAACGGCTATCTCGCAAACCGGCTGCGCGAGCCGGGCCGGCTGACGATGTGCGGGCAGGCACTGGACCTCGGGAAGGTCGACGTGCCCAGCTATGTGTTCGCCACGCAGGGCGACCACCTCGTGCCGTGGCGCTCGGCATACCGCGCCACGCAACTACTGGGGGGCGACTCGCAATTCGTGCTCGGCGCGAGCGGCCATATCGCCGGCGTCATCAATCCGCCGTCGGCTGGCAAGCGCAGCTATTGGGCAGGGGGCAAGCCGGGCGCAGACGCGGACGCATGGCTGGCGCAGGCGGAATCAGCGCCGGGAAGCTGGTGGACGCACTGGAGCGAATGGCTGCGTCGCCGTGCCGGAGACGAGGTGCCGGCGCCGGGGCGGCTGGGGAACGATGTCTACCAGCCGATCGAACCGGCGCCCGGCCGATATGTCGAGGTTCGGCACGACTGAGAACCGCTAACAGTCGGCAGGGCTAGGAGAGCCGATAGAAATCTTAGATGACCTCTGTCAGTCGCGAGCCGGGCGTCGGCTTTCGACCCTTCTGCGACGTTCGACACAACTAGCCCGGTTGGCTGTGATGGCCGAGAGAACGCCATTCGACATGGCCTTGCCCCACATCTGCAATCTCAAGGGTGCCAGGTCGACGGCCTTTCAATTTGCATCGCAGGCCGTTGGCTTCCTGCCATGGCATACGAAAGCTTGTTCGCCGCGTCGACGACTGTCTGTGCCAGCTCCAGCAAACGCTCTTCGCTTAGCCGGGCGGTCGGTCCCGAAATGCACATGGAGCCTAGCAACCGCCAGTGCAATCCGAAAACCGGTGCCGACACGCTCGAGACTTCGGCCTCGCGCTCGCCGAGCGACAGATGAAATCCACGGCGGCGGATCATTTCATAAAGCTCGCCCGGCTCACCTGAGAACGCCAGGATGACGCGGCCTGGCGAACCGCTGTCCAGCGGCAGGGCCGCCCCGATCCTGACGTGATGCCGGATGGCCTGCGGTCCTTCGACCCGGACGAGGCAGGTTCGCTGTTGTCCCTCCCGGACGTAGAACGAAGCGCTTTCGCCGGTCTTGATCGTCAGCTCCCGCAGCACCGGCTCCACCACTTCCTGAACGTTGAAGGTGGCCTGGTAGCACGCGCCCAGCCACCCGGCTGCGCGGCCGAGCCGCCAGTTGCCGTCTTCCTTCTGCACCAGATAGTTGTCCGCCGCCAGCGTGCGCGCCAGCCGCAGCACGGTGGTCTTGTGGATGCCGGTCCGCCGGCTCAGTTCGGCAAGTGAGAGCTGGGGGTCGTTCACCCCGAACGCCTCGAGTACGCGCAGGGCGCGGGTGACCGCTATGACGCCCCCAGCGCCATCGTCGCCTTTTGAGGCGCCCCTTGAATCACTATTCGCATTCATAGAATGAAACGCGGTGCACGGTATGAAACAGCATTGTATGCCGTGAAACGGTCGACCACAATCCGAAGCACAACGAAACCGAGATTCGGAGACAGTAATGAAGGCAATTTCCCGTCGCTGCATATTCATGCTCGCCGCAGGTCTGGCTCTGGCGTCCGCCACTACCCAGGCCGCGCCGCAATACCCCACCAAGCCCATCCGCGTCATCGTGCCTTTTCCCGCCGGCGGGGGCACGGACATCATTGCGCGCGAGGTGACCAATACGGTGGCCAAGTCGACCGGCTGGGTCTTTGTGGTGGAGAACAAGCCAGGGTCCGGTGGCAACCTCGGGGTGGACGCGGCAGCCAAGGCGCCGGCCGATGGCTACACCATCGTCATGGGGCAGACCAGCAACCTTGCAATCAATCCCTCGCTGTATGAACGGTTGCCGTATGACCCATTGAAGGATCTGGCGCCCATCAGTCTGGTCGCCTCCGCGCCGCTCGTCCTGGTGACGCATGTCAACTCGCCCTACAAGACGATGAAGGACGCGATTCAGGCTGCCAAGGCAAAGCCCGGAGCGATCAATTTCGCATCGCCGGGCAACGGCACGGTGGCGCACCTTGGCGGCGAGCTGCTTCAAGGTACCGCGAAGGTGAAGTTCACCCATGTGCCGTACAAGGGCGCAGCCCAGGCGGTCAACGACCTGATGGGCGGCCAGGTCGATCTCTACATGGCATCCGTGCCAACGTTGCTCGGGCATATCAAGAACAACAGGCTGCGGCCGCTCGCGGTGACGTCGCCGAAGCGTTTGCCAGACCTGCCCCAGGTGCCGACAGTCGCCGAGCTGGGCTATCCCGGCTTTGATACCGCGACCTGGTTCGGCTTCGTCGCGCCTGCCGCGACACCGAAGGACATCGTGGTACGCCTCAATACCGAGTTCAACAAGGCGCTCAAATCCCCGGAGCTCGCCAAGAAGCTGAATGAACAAGGTGCATCGGTGCTGGCCGGCACGCCTGAGGCGTTCAGCGCGCTGATCAAGCAGGACATCGGACGCTGGGCATCGGTCATCAAGACCTCCGGCACGAAGCTGGATTGACGCCCTTATCTACCTATCCATTTCATATTGCTGGAGTCCATCATGACCTTGCCCAACATCATCAAATCGTTTGAGCGCGTGCCCGCCGAGATCGTGGCGCGCGCTGCCAGGTTCCAACCGGCGATCCTCTCCGATGTCGGCGGACGCCGCGGCGCGTTGCATGGCCGGATCAGGGCCTTGCGCCCGACCATGAAAGTCGCCGGGCCCGCCTTCACTGTCGAGGTACGCCCCGGTGACAATCTGATGATCCACGCAGCACTGGCGCTGGCGCAGCCGGGCGATGTTCTGGTCGTCGACGGCAAAGGGGACCAGACCTCTGCGCTGATGGGAACGATCATGATGCATGCCGCTCGCCAGCGCGGCCTTGCTGGTGTCGTCATCGACGGCGCGGTCCGCGACAGCCTCGAGCTGGACGAAATGCAGTTCCCGGTCTTTTCGGTGGGCACGAACCCTAACGGCCCCACCAAGGAAGTTGGCGGGCGTATTGGACACCCCATTTCTGTTGGTGGCGTCACGGTGAACCCTGGCGACTACATCTGCGGCGATGCCGATGGCCTGGTCGTGGTGGAGCGCGAGAAGATCGAAGCCTTGCTCGATGCGGCGGCAAAGAAGGAAGAGGCGGAAGCCAAGCGCATCGCCCAGATCAGGGAAGGCAATACCACCGCGCCCTGGCTGCTGGCATCGCTGGTGACGGCGGGCGTCCTGAAGCAGGGAGAAGCACTGTGACGAAAAAGCAAGTCATTATCGTCACGGGTGCCGACCTCGCGCCGGAAGCCCTCGCGCTGCTGGGTGACTATGAGATCGTATTCGCGGGGAAAACGCCCCAGACCGCCGATATTGCAGCCCTGGCAAAGGAGCACAACCCGGTCGGCATTATCGTGCGCTACGGCAGCTTGACCGCTGAAGTCATGGACGCAGCACCAGCCTTGAAAGTGATTTCGAAACACGGCACCGGAACTGACACCATCGATAAATCCGCTGCGCAGGCGCGCGGCATCAAGGTGGCCGCCGCGGCCGGGGCCAATGCCGCCGCCGTGGCAGAACATGCGTGGGCGCTGATCCTTGCGTGCGCCAAAGCGGTTCCACATCTCAACGATCGCATGCGCCAGGGTCATTGGGACAAGGCAACTTATAGGGCCGTCGAGCTGAACGGTTGCACGCTCGGTATTGTGGGGCTCGGAGAGATCGGCCGCCGCGCCGCCGTGATTGGTGTGGCGATGGGCATGCATGTCACCGCTTTCGATCCTTATGCGACGACAGTCCCGGAAGGCGTAACGCTTGTCGACCTGCCTCGGTTGTTCAGGGAATCGGACGTGGTGTCGCTGCACTGCCCGTTGACGGAAGAGAACCGTGGCATGTTGAACCGTGAAACACTGGCGACGTTCAAGGACGGCGCGATCCTGGTCAATACGGCGCGAGGCGGGCTCATCGACGAGCCTGCACTGGCCGAAGCGCTGCAGAGCGGCAAACTGTATGCCGCTGGCCTGGACAGCTTTGCCGTGGAACCGATGCCCGTGCCGCATCCGTTCCGCGACATTCCCAGCCTCATCCTGTCGCCGCACATCGGCGGCGTCAGCAACGCGGCGTACGTGAACATGGGGGTTGGGGCGGCGAAGAACGTCCTGGCGGTGCTGCAAGGCGTGGCGACGCCGGCCTGAACGACGCACGGCTGCATCATCAACTAGAACAGAAGTGTCGCGGGAGGAGCCGACGGACAGTCAGGCCTCCCCCCCAGCACAAGGAGACAAAGGTGTTTTATCGAACCATTGGCTGCCTGGTGGCAGCAACGACGCTGCTTGTCAGCCTGTCCGCTGTGGCGGCGTACCCGGACAAACCGGTCCGCATCATCGTGCCGAATCCTCCCGGCGGCGCCGTCGACGTCGTGACGCGCAAGGTTGCGCAGAAGCTCTCCGTGCAGACGGGGCAGAGCTTCGTCGTGGAGAACAAACCGGGCGCGTCCGGCACGATCGGCACGTCCCTGGTCGTGAACGCACCCGCCGATGGCTACACGCTTCTGGCGAACGACAACTCCTATACCACCCTCCCCTATGTCTTCAAGAAACTGAACTGGGACCATCAGACAGCTCTGATCCCTATCGCGCCGTTCGCATTTTCGCCGGTGGTGCTTGGCGTCAAGGCCGATTCGCGCTTCAAGGACCTGGCCTCCCTCGTCAGCTATGCCAAGGCGCATCCCGGAGAAGTGACGTTTGGCACCGGCGGCCCCGGTAGTTCGCCGCATTTTTCTGCCGAGGCGTTCCAACAGGCCGCAGGTATCAAGCTGATGCATGTGCCGTACAAGGGGGCTGGCGAGGCCATGGTCGGGCTGCTGTCCGGTAGCGTGGATCTGCTGGTCGTGTCGACCCCGACCGCGCTGGCGCCGGTCAAGGGTAATCAGATGCGTCTGCTGGGCATCAGTGGCAAGACCAGGGTGGATGTGTTCCCGGGCGTCCCCACGTTCGCTGAAGCTGGTGTACCCAACTTCAGCCTGTTCAACTGGTCAGGCCTTGCCGCGCCAAAGGGCACGCCGAACGATGTCATTACGCGCCTGCAAACGGAAATCCAGAAGGCGCTCCAGGCGCCCGACATGAAGGCATTCCTTGCGCAGATGGGGTCGCAGCCGGGCAACCTGGACAGCCCCGCGTTCGCGCAGCTGATCCAGCGCGAAACCGCGCAATGGGCAACGGTTGCGCAAAAGGCGCATATTGAGAAGCAATAACCAGGAGCGGCGATGTTCCTACTTCAGCAACCGGCCGTACGCGATGCACAGGTGCTCACCCGGCTTCCGGAGTCGTTCCGTCGGCACGACCCTGACAACGCGTGGGCACACGCCAATCGCGGCGGGGCGACGATCGACTCATTCCTGGAGGGGCCGGTCTGGGCCGATGGCCATCTCTGGGTAACGGACATCCCCTACGGCCGCATTTTCCGTGTTTCGATGCAGGGCGACTGGGAGCTTGTTGCCGAGTATGACGGTGAACCGAATGGCATGAAGCGCCTGGCCAGCGGTGACTTCCTGATCACTGATTATCGCAACGGCCTGGTGCGTCTGGATGCAAAGTCGGGAACCGTCACCCCGTTTCTCGAGCGCAGGAATTCCGAACGCTTCCGGGGCGTCAACGACCTGACCTTCGATTCACAGGGCAACCTCTACTTCACCGACCAGGGCCAGACCGGCTTGCACGATCCGACGGGCCGCGTCTATCGGCTGACGCCCGACGGCAAGCTGGACGTCCTGCTGGACAACGCACCGAGCCCGAACGGTGTCGTCCTGTCGCCTGACGAGAAGGTGCTGTTCGTCGCGATGACCCGCGGCAACAGCGTATGGCGCGTGCCGTTGCAGGCCGACGGTTCGGTCAGCAAGGTCGGGCAGTTCTTTACCTCTTACGGCCCGAGCGGCCCCGACGGTCTGGCAATGAGATCGGATGGCCATCTGCTGGTGGCCAATCCCGGACTTGGTTATGTCTGGGTGCTCAATCATCGCGCCGAGCCTGTGGAGGTGATTCGTAGCCCGGATGGCACATCGCTGACCAATCTGTGCTTTGGCGGCACCGAGGGCGCCACGCTACTCATGACCGAGTCGACCACCGGGACGATCCTGTGCGCCGACATGTCGGTGGGCGGTGCACCAGTGCATGGAGGGCGGCTGGCGTGAACGGAGTACCGGGCGTTCTCGCCATGCCGGACGCATGCCACCGTCAGAGCGCCGCGGCCGAGCAGCAAGAACGCGGCCTCACGCACGCCGCGTGCCGCGGGACTATCGCGCCTCGGTCGATTCGCGCTCGAACTCGCGGATCACCGGGTTGCCAAGGATGACATCCCTTCCCGCTTCGATCAGGCGATCGACGTCCTTCTCGGGCAGTCGAAGCCTGGTCGGCAGATCGTTCAGGCTTGCAGCTCGCTCCTTGTCGAGGGCCTCAAACGAGATCCGCGTGACGAAGAATTCGACTTCATTGCACCGCCAGCCTGGGCGGCGTGCAGCGATCTCCTGCTGCCGGGAATGCGGCAGCCCACACCGATACGCCACGAGATCATCGCGCCACCGTTGCATCATGGGAACGAAGGCGTCATAGGTCATTCGAACGCTGGTCGCCATTCCCGCGTCGATGGCTGCGCTTGCGACTTCGATTCCGGATGGGCCACCCGGGCTTTGGTTCCAATCGCCGCGCGGGCCCTGACCGGCGTCAACAACGATGAAGAGTAGCCGCCGCACATTGATCGCGTCGTTCTCGCTCATGGGACCGTAAGCCGTGCCCAGCAGCAGGCGCGATTGCAAAATTGTGGCCAGGCCGTAGTTGTCGGTCACCCCGCCGTCGACCAGCTTGATGTACTTTCCCTTCGAAGTGTCCCGGTGACCGCGAACGGCGGTTGCCAACGCGCCAAGCAGCAGCGATTGCCCGGGCCTCTGGGCGTGGTCAAGGTTCGGCAGCGGTGTACTGCAAGCCTCGGGATATTTTTGAAGGACGATCGGTGCGAAGAAGAGCGGGACCGCCATGGATGCGGCGACGGCCTCGGAAACGGGAAAGCTCGCGAGATCACTGCATAGCGCATCGAATGCCAGCTGGCTGAACGGGAACGCGACCCGGTAGTAGACGTTCGTGGCGTTGATCCAGACGAGCGGCTTGCCGCGGCGGAACATGTCGGCGAACGTCGCGCCCTTGAACACGTCTTCGTCGAGCCATGTCCGGAGATCTTCCCGATTGTTGAGGCCTCCCGCGAAGAGGCGCGCAAGGTTGACCGGATTCAGGAGACTGAAGCGAAGTCCCGCCTCTCCGTCCTTCAAGAGCACTGATCGAAAGGTCGCCAGGCTGGCCTTGCCGTGCAGACCGTAGTACGCCGCGGTGATGGAGCCTCCGGACACGCTGCTGATAAATGAGACGTCGTCGAGCAGGGACGCGCCCCCGGGACCTCTCATGGCGTCGAGCCCCTGCAGCGCGCCGAAGGCGAAAGCTGCGGCTCGCGTGCCACCGCCAGAGAACGACATGGCGACGGTTGTCGGGCCAACGACGTCGGTGGGTTCGCGCATGGTCGCGGATGCGCTGCCAGCCGCTGCCTGAGGCAGATTGCGCGGAGCATTGTGAGAAAGCGACCCACAGGCACTGAGTCCCGCAAGCAGAAGCAGCATCAGAGCGTGGCAGGCCCTGCCGCGGGCGTGCCGCTCTCTCCCTGCCTCCCCAACTCGCCAAGGCAGGCTGCTCTTGCGGCAAAGAGTCTGGTCATGTCGAAACTTCCACATTGGACTAGGTCAGAAAGGTGCTCGGCGTGGTGGCGGCCCGCGGGAAGGGAAGGTCGAGTTTCGTTGGCGCCAGGATCCGGTGTGTCCGGCTCCCTCGGAATCTTACGGCATCGCCATGGGGCCGCGCGACCCGCAGATGGCGCCTGAGTAGCGTCGGGAGAAAGTCGGAGGGCGGACGAAGATCAATCAGATACTGAATGCTAACTCGACCGGGCTTGCCTGGTTCGCCTGGTGCCGCGCCGCTGGCGGTCATTTTCGATCTCCTCCAAGTTGTCGGAGCCCGCCACGCTCGCGGGCTTCAGGAACCAAACGCCCACCGGAGCCAGGGTCGTACATGTCCCGATTTAATCAAATTTTTTGAATAATACTTACAACTCTGGCTGACTGCCTCCGCACTCTCCTCCGCTATAGTTCGTCACATGGACGGCACGACAACGCAACACAGCGAACAAAGCGCCGCCCAACGAGAACTCAAAATCATTGAATAAATTTCATCGGAGAGAGCAACATGTCGAACGCCAAGCTGGAAGTCCTGACCCCGCGCAACAGCCAACTGATCATCATCGACCACCAGCCCCAGATGGCTTTTGGTGTGCAGTCGATGGACCGCCAGACCATGAAGAACAACGTCGTGGGCCTGGCCAAGGCAGCGAAGATCTTCGATGTGCCGACCACCATCACCACGGTCGAGAGCGATTCATTCTCCGGCTATACCTACCCCGAACTGCTCGACGTCTTCCCCGGCAAGCAAACGCTCGAACGCACCTCGATGAACTCCTGGGACGACCAGAAGGTGCGCGACGCGCTGGCCGCCAATGGCCGCAAGAAAATCGTCGTGGCCGGCCTGTGGACCGAGGTCTGCAACACTACCTTCGCGTTGTGCGCAATGCTTGAGGGCGACTACGAGATCTATATGGTGGCCGACGCTTCGGGCGGCACGACCAAGGAAGCTCATGACTACGCCATGCAGCGCATGGTCCAGGCAGGCGTGGTGCCCGTGACCTGGCAACAGGTCATGCTGGAATGGCAACGCGACTGGAAGAACCGCGAGACGTACGACGACGTGATGGCCGTGGTCAAGGAGCACTCGGGCGCCTATGGCATGGGGGTCGACTATGCCTATACGATGGTCCACAAGGCCGCGCAACGCACGGCAACCACGCACGAATCGCTGGCTCCCGTGCACGCACCGGTCATCGAGCGCTGATGCATGTCCGCCACCAGCCATCCCTCGGAGCACACAAGATGATTCCAGGTCGAAGCGTGGCCAACGGCGCCTTCCTGCTGGGATGCTGGCTGGCCATCAGCACGTCCAGCGTAGCGGCGGCAGCGATCGTCGCCAACGCGCTGATCGCATGATCGTCCCCTCCGCGGGGGAAACCCTCCCCCGCGGGCATGCCCCCGCTACAGGATGGATCTCAGCCATGAGCACAAACGTCAACGCATCAGACTACAGCCCTGCACATCCGGTCGGCTATCATGCGAATCCTCTCTGAAGTAGCTCCCTATGATTTCCGTCCGTAATGTCACGCTGCGCCGCGGCGTCAATGTCGTACTCGACCGCGCGTCCGTCACCTTCAACCCCGGCGAAAAGATTGGTCTTGTCGGCCGCAATGGCGCCGGCAAGTCATCCTTCTTCGGCCTTCTCAACGGGACGCTACACGAAGACAGCGGTGAGTTCTCGATTCCCGCTGCATGGAAGATGGGCCAGGTCGCGCAGGAGATGCCGGAGACCGGGCAGAGCGCGACCGACTTCGTAGTCGAGGGTGATACCGTGCTGTTGGCCGCGCAGGCCGAAGTAGCCGCCGCCGAGGTCAGCGACGACGGCATGCGCATGGCGCACGCCTACATGGCCCTGCACGACGCCGGTGCACACGATGCCCCCGCGCGTGCCCAAGCGCTGATCCTCGGCCTTGGCTTCAGTGCTGCGCAGCTTAGTCAGCCGGTCAACAGTTTCTCCGGCGGCTGGCGCATGCGACTGCAACTGGCGCGCGCGCTCATGTGCCCGTCCAACCTGCTGCTGCTCGACGAGCCGACCAATCACCTCGACCTCGACGCGCTGGTCTGGCTGGAAGCCTGGCTCAAGCGCTATCAGGGAACCCTGGTAGTGATCAGCCACGACCGCGAATTCCTCGATGCGGTGACGCAGGTGACGGTGCACGTCGACAACGCCAAGCTCGTGCGTTATGGCGGCAACTACAGCAAATTCGAAGACATGCGCGCTGAGCAACTCGTATTGCAGCAGGCCGCGCTGGCCAGGCAGGCGGACAAGATCGCCCACCTGCAGAAATTCATCGACCGTTTCAAGGCCAAGGCCTCGAAGGCGAAGCAGGCGCAGAGCCGGGTCAAGGCGCTCGAACGCATGGAGAAGATCGCACCGGTACTTGCCGACGCAGAGTTCAACTTCGAGTTCAAGGAGCCGCTCAACGTCCCGAACCCGCTGTTGTCGATGCTGGACGCGAGCTTTGGCTACCCGGCGCCGACCGGCGCACTGCCGGGCACGCCGCCCACGATCATCGTGCGGGGCATCAACCGTTCCGTGCTGGCCGGGCAGCGCATCGGCATTCTCGGTGCCAACGGCCAAGGAAAGTCCACGCTGGTGAAGACGGTGGCGCACGCGCTGGCACCGATTGCCGGCGAAATCAGCGAAGGCAAAGGCCTGAATATCGGCTACTTCGCACAGCAGGAACTCGACGTGCTGCGCCCGCTCGACACGCCGATGGAGCACATGATCCGCCTTGCCAAGGACACGCCGGCGCACATGCGCGCTCCCGGCCAGAGTGGCACCGAACAATCCCTTCGCACCTTCCTCGGCACCTTCAACTTCAGTGGCGACATGGTCCATCAGGCGGTTAGCACGATGAGCGGCGGCGAGAAGGCGCGGCTCGTGTTGTGCATGATCGTGTGGCAGCGTCCCAACCTGCTGCTGCTCGACGAGCCTACCAACCACCTCGACCTGGCCACCCGCGAAGCGCTAGGCATGGCGCTCAACGAATTCGAAGGCACAGTGATGCTGGTCAGTCACGACCGGGCCCTGCTGCGCGCCGTATGCGATGAGTTCTGGCTGGTCACCAAGGGCGGCGTCGAGCCCTTCGACGGCGATCTGGACGATTACCAGCAGTTCCTGCGCGACGAAGCCCGTCGCCTGCGCGAGCAGCCTGCCGCAGTGTAGAAGGTCATCGCCTGAAATGGTGGGACCCAGGCGTGAGCTTTACAGGATTCAGCGCGAAGGTCGCCATTGAGCGCCTCGTGATTGATATGGCGAGTTCCGAAATCCCGTCGCAGTGGTTCTCCTTTTCAGAACCCTGCGCATGCCTATTAATGGGAAGCTGCTCGCCGGTCGAAGCAGTGACTGGAAACGTCAGTCAGTTGCCGGGACCATCGCCAGCCCGGGGAAAAAGCGGCCACGCGGTCGCCGCGCAGGCCCCGGCCAGGAGCCAGACGCCGGCCCAGCCGCCGCTATCGAGCAGTAGCGGAATCGCCGCAGGGGCAGCGAAGTACGCGGCGAAGACCAGCGTATTGGCCAGTCCGAGGGCCGTACCCGCCCGCTCCGCGCCCGCCTGCGTCGCCAGTTCGGTGTAGGCAACCCCATGCCAGGCCGAAACCGCGATGCCAGCCAGCACGACCGCGACCATGGTCAGCGTCGCAGGAACACCCTGCCCGACCGCCGCGCAGAGGGCCAGCGGCACGAACATCAGCGCGGCGATCAGCGTGCAATGGCGCAGCCATGCACGGCGGTTGCCACGCCGATCGGTATGGCGGCCGCTCCAGATCCGCATCGCCATCGCGCCGAGCTGCACAGCGCAAAGGGTGGCGGCGATGCCCGACACAGCCACATGGGCCGCATCGTGCAGGAACACCGAGGCGAAGCTCAAGACCGCGAACTGGGGCGCGCACAGGATGCCGATGGCCAACGCAATGCGCCAGACCCGCAGGCTGCGCAACGGGCTGGCATTGTCATGCGCATGGCGTCGTGCCGACGCGGGGGCAGCGAGATGCGTGGGTTCGTGCAGCCATCGCCAGGTCAGCCAGGCAGAGGCAAGGCAGAACGCGGCCAGGACTGCGTACACCCAGCGAAAGCCCATGGCAAAGGCCAGCCACGGCAACACGAGCGCCCCTAGCCCGCCGCCGAGGGGCACCGCCGTCTGGCGGATACTCATCGCCAGGCCGCGCTCGCCGTCGGCGAACCATCGCATCACCGCCCGCCCGCTGGCCCCGTTGACGCTGCCGCCCGCCAGTCCCAGCAGCGCCATGCAGGCCATCGCCACCGGCAAGGACGGCACGCGATCCGGCCTTGGGGCCAGGAACAGTGCCATCACCGCCAGTATGAGAGCGGTGGCGCCGAGCCCGTACAGCAGGACGCGACGGTCGCCCCACCGGTCGGCCGCTGCGCCCCACGGCAGTTCGGACAACGCGGCGCCGATGCCCAACGCACCAAGCAGCAGGCCAAGCCCCCCGTTGTCGATCTGATAGGCGCTGCGCAGCCACACCGCGGTGGCGGGCAACCCGTTGGCGGCAGCGATGAAGCTGGCGTTCGCGGCAACGCCGACGCCCAACACTTTCCAGCGATGCGAAGCGGCGGAAGCCGCGAGGGAATTGCCACCAGGGCGGGCAAAACAGACGGACTCGGCCACGACGGCCCTCCGATAAGGCTGTTGACAGGGCGTCAGTATTGCAACCAATATTCGTCTTGAAAATCAGAAAGTTTGGGACCAATTGTTTCGTTTTTCCGCACGATTGCCATGACGTCGAATCTTGATATTGCCGCGCTGCGCAGCTTGATCGCCGGCATCGACCTGGGCAGCTTCGCGCGCGCTGCGGAGCAGGTCGGGCGCTCCACTTCGGCCGTCAGTGCGCAGATTCACAAGCTCGAGGACATGGCAGGCACGCCGCTGTTTCGCAAGGCCGGCCGGACCCTGGAACTTACCGAGGCGGGGAGTCTGCTGCTTGGCTACGCGCGCAGAATCGTTGCCCTGAACGACGAAGCTGCCGCGGCCGTGAAAGGGGTGGACCTGTCCGGCGGCGTGCGATTGGGACTGCAGGAAGAGTTCGGCGAGGCAATGCTGCCGGAGGTGTTGGGGCGGTTTGCGCGAGCGCATCCGAAGGTCCGGGTCGAAGCCATGGTGGCGCGCAATCACGATTTGTTCGCCCGCATCCAGGCGCGGACGCTGGATCTCGCGCTGGTCTGGGGCGGCGCGGATGGCGCTCGGACGGCAAGAGAGCCCGGCGCCGATATCGCCGTGGTCGGCGAACCGCCGATGTGCTGGGTCGGACCGGCTGCGCTGCCGTGGCACATCGAGCCCGGCCAGCCGATACCGCTGGCGGCGTTCGACCGGCCCTGCCATTTCCACGATGCCGCCACGGCGGCATTGGACCGCGCCGGAATCCCCTGGCGCGTCTCGTTCACCAGCCCCAACCTTGGTGGCCTGTGGGCCGCCGCGGCAGCCGGACTTGGGTTGGTGGTCCGCACGCCCTACGGCTTGCCGGCATCGCTGCGGCAACTTGGGGCTGCCGAAGGATTGCCGCCGCTCGGCAAGATGCCCCTGATGCTGCTGCGCGCGCCGGGACCCGCGTCCGAGGTATCGCAGCGCCTGGCTGACATCATGCTTGAGGCGTTGCGTCCAGTGTGATGGCGGCGGTGGGATGGCTGGTCACGCCCTATCGGATCGGCGGTGAACCATCGAATTCCGGCCGTTCACGTAACAGGATGCGGAAGACCGGTACGGGGTCGCAAGCAAGCGGGCCCCGCCAGCGGCGCGGCGCTTGATGTTTGGCGTTGCAGCAAGGCCTGTCCGACATATAGTGAAATCCTGGCCCGTGTTTATGACTGCACGTTCCCCCCCGCGGTGACACCTGTTGCCATGGAGAGGCACATCGACCCCGGCAGCATGCCCATCGCCGTGAGCAACACAGCGCGGATGTCATTGCCAGCCGGAATCGTGTGCGCGTTCCTACGGGAGTCTTCATGCTGTACCAGCTCGTCGAGTATCAGCGCGCGCTGCTCGCGCCATTCACCGCATGGGCGGCGAGCGCAGCAAATGCGTTCATCGATCCGGCCAGCCCCTTCGCGTATGTCCCGGGCGCATCGGGCTTTGCTGCTGGCTATGAGATGCTCTACCGGCTCGGCAGGACCTGCGAGAAGCCGTCGTTTGGCATCATCACCGCCATCCGGCGCGACGGCCACGTCATCGCGGTGGCTGAGCAGGTCATCGTGGAAGGGCCGTTTTGCCGGCTGCTGCGCTTCGCACCCGACATGGGCGCGCTTGACCCTTGCACCGCACCGACGCCGCCGGTGCTGGTCTGTGCGCCGCTGGCGGGCCATCATGCCGTCATGCTGCGTGAAGTCGTGCAGGCCTTGCTGCCCGAGCATGTCGTGTATGTGACGGATTGGAACGATGCGCGTCGCGTGCCGGTGGCCGAAGGACCGTTCCACCTCGATGACCAGGTGGCCCACCTGCAGGCCTTTATCCGTCGGATCGGGGCGGAACCGCTACATGTGCTGGCCATCTGTCAGGCCACCGTGCCAGCGCTGGCTGCGGTTTCCCTGTTGGCGAGCGCGGGTGAGCCGACGCCCAGGAGCCTCATCCTGGTGGGCGGCCCGGTCGATGCACGCCGCAGCCCGACTGCACTCGGACGTCTGGCCGCGCGCCACTCTCTCGCGTGGTTTCAGCGTAACCTGATCTATGCGGTACCGCAGCCCTACCCGGGTGCCGGACGCAAGGTGTGCCCAAGCTTTCTGCAACTTGCCGGCTTGGCGGCGGCACAGCCAGAACGTCTGGGGGAGGCTTATTGGGACTATTGCCTGGATCTCGTTCGCTGCGACCCCGTGCGTGCCAAGGAGCACCGGCGTGCCTGCGATGCCTACCACGCGGTGCTCGACATGGCGGCCGAGTTTTACCTGGACACCATCCAGCTCGTGTTCCAGGAATTTCAGTTGGCGCGCGGCAGCTGGCAGGTGCGGGGCGAGGCAGTGCGGCCACAGGACATCCGTACCACCGCACTGCTGACCATCGAGGGCGAACAGGATGAGATTTCCGGCCGGGGCCAGACGCAGGCCGCGCACGATCTGTGCCAAGGCATCGCCGCATGCGACAAGCGGCACCTCACGGCCCGCCAGTGCGGCCACTATGATCTGTTCTGCGGGCCTCGCTGGTGCACCGACGTCTACCCCCGCATCCGCGATCTGACCGGGCACGATACTTAGCATCGCCTGCCCGCGGGCAGGCGCAAGCGATCATCCAGTCAAGGGTTGTGCAATCCCTATTGGGGAACAAGAACTCGCGGTGGCCAGCTCAGGGCTGGCTCTCGGGCGCCGATGCAGGACGGCCACGCGTTGCCGCGGCGGAAGCGCCTTGGCCGCCGGCACGCCCCTTGCTGCGGTCAACCTTGCCGTGCGCTTCGCTCTTGTCTTTCTTGGCACTCTCGCCGGAAGCTCCGCTGGCGGCCTGCACAGTTGGCTCCGCGCGCCTGCCAGTGTCAGTCCCCGGTGTTGGAGGCGAACCGTAGCGACCGCCCTGCGCCCACGCCGCAACGGCCGTTAGCGAAAGGGCGGCGAGGAAAGCTAGCTTTTTCATTGCTGTCTCCTTTCCTGTGGGATCGCCTATCACGGTAGACGCTCGCGCTGTAAACACAAGCCTGCGAACCCAATAGCGCTCAAGTAGCTGCAAACTCTGCTCCGCGCCGGCGTGCGATGAGGGTGCACACGAGTTCAAGAATGACGCTAACCCTCCGGCGCCGACGACACATCGTGCGTGATCTGCCCCGCGCCCAGCTTGTTCACGCGTCATCGCGCAGTCGGTAGTGGTACCGGTGATCGCTGATGCCGACACAGACTATGGCAACGAACTGAACGTCACGCGCCGGCGCGTACTTCGATCGTGAAGAAGTGATCGAGTGCCTGTACGGGACCGGCCGGCCCATCGACCGAGCCGCCGGGCGCGAAGCCGACCAGCCGCTGCAGGTCCCTACTTGCCGCCGACGCCGACCTTGCCGCGCCCGACCTTTCGATGCGGCACACTGGGGCGTAGCCTCTTCCTGGAGCCAGCCGTCAGCGTGACGTGCTCCGCAGGGTAGCGGGGGGTCCTGTGCGGCGCGGCCTGATGGGCGGAATGGCCCGGATCGATGCGCTTGATAGCTGACATGACTGACACCTCCTCAGAGGATTCTAGTCCGAAACGGCACGGCGCTTATGCCGCCCGCCGCTAGCAGCCCCATGGGCGCTGAGCTTGGGGCGCTCACCAGTGAGGGGCCCATGACCGCAACATGCAGACAGGCGCGGCAAATGTCTCCATCAATGCAATCGAGGACACGATCAACGCGTGGCGGCGCCGCGCACAGCCGCCGGCCGACGTGTGGCCAACGGCACTATCCCGCCCGCAGCGCCCACAGGGCCTCCAGTACGTATTCCGTGGCACGTTCTACCCGTTCCCCGCTGTGCGCCAACCCCAGTCGCCGCCACAACGCCGGCCGCAGCGGCCGCATCACTATGCGCGCATCCGGCGCCGGCGTGGTGACCTCGTGTGGCAGCAGGGCCGCACCATAGCCGGCCGCCACCAGGCTCTTGATGGCGTCGTTGTAGTTGAGCTGAATCCGCGGCGCCGGCCTGTGGCCACCGCTGGCGAACCACTCGGCGGTCAGGCGCGACAGGCGCGTGGTGCCGTCATTGAGGATCAGCGGGCGCGTTGCCAGCCAGGCCGGCGTGATGCGCGCCGGGCAGGGCCAGCTCGCTGGCAGGAAAGCCCGTACCGGATCGCGCCGCCAAGGGCGGATGGTCAGCCCCGCCACGCGCGCCTGTGGCAGTGCCACCAGACCGATCTCCAGCGTGCCGGCGGCCAGCCGCGCCAGCGTCTCCTCCGAGGTAAGCACGGCCACCTGCACGTCGATGTCGGGATGCCGCTCCGCCAGCATGGCCAGCGCCTGCGGCAGCAGGTGGGCGATGGCCCCGGTCGAGGCGCCGAGGCGCACGCGGCCGGTCAACCCCTGCACCTGACGCTGCACGTCGTCCAGCGCAAGGTCGGCATCGGCCAGCAGGCGGCGGGCGCGATCGACCAGGGTCTCGCCAATGGACGACGGGCGCACCTCACCGCGCCTGCGCGTCAGCAGTTGCGCACCGACACGGGCTTCCAGCTCGGCAATGTGAAGGCTGACGGTGGGCGGAGCCAGGTGCAACGCGCGCGCGGCTTCGGCGAAGGAACCCAGATCGGCGATGGCGACGAGGGTACGCAGGCGGTCCAGGCTGATCTCGCGCATGGGGCGGCACTCCGGTTAAGGGCGTATCTGCTGACGAGGAATATCGTTCAGGAAACGTGAATTTCATCGTCATGAAATTCAACTTCTTCGATTCTAGCCGGTGGCGCAAGATGGCGCTTCCTGTACCGGCCGCACCAACGCAGAGCTGATGCTGAACCGGCCGGGGCCGCCACTTTCACGCCACTGCCAAGGATCCATCCCATGCGCTACCCTCTTGTTTTCATCGACGGCGACCAGGGCACCACCGGCCTTCAGATCCACGAGCGCCTGCGCGGACGCGACGATCTGCGCCTGCTGACACTGCCCGCCGGCCAGCGCAAGGATGCGCGCGCCCGCGCCGACGCCATCAACGGCTGCGACATCGCCATCCTGTGCCTGCCGGACTCCGCCGCACGCGAGGCGGTGGCGTCCATCGTCAACCCTGCGGTGCGTGTGATCGACGCCAGTTCGGCACACCGCACGCAGCCCGGCTGGACCTACGGCTTTCCCGAGATGACCGCCGGCCAGGCGCAGCGCATCGCGGGCGCGCTGCGCGTCAGCAATCCGGGCTGCTATCCCACCGGGGCGATCGGCCTGTTGCGCCCCCTGGCGGAGGCCGGCCTGCTGCCGCACGACTACCCCATCGCCATCCATGCGGTGTCGGGTTATTCGGGTGGCGGCCGCATCGCCGTCGATACCTACGAGGGACCGGAGGCCACCCGGGCCCTGCCCTTCCAGGTCTATGGCCTGGACCTGGCGCACAAGCACACGCCTGAAATCCGGCAGCACGCGGGCCTGGCACGGCGCCCCGCCTTCGTGCCGGCCTACGGCGCCTTCCGGCAAGGTATCGTACTGACGGTGGCGCTGGAGTTGGACCTGCTGGCACCCGGCACGGACGTCGGCAGGCTGCACGCCTGCCTGCTCGACCACTACGCCAACGCCCGCCATGTCGAGGTGATGCCGCTAGCCGAATCGGCCGCCGCCACTCACCTCGACCCGCAGGCACTGAACGGCACCAACGACCTGCGCCTGGGCGTGTTCGCCAACTGCGAGCACGGGCAAGTGCTGTTGGCAGCGGTGTTCGACAACCTCGGCAAGGGTGCTTCGGGGGCGGCAGTGCAGAACCTCGACCTCATGCTGGCCGGGGTGGCGGCGGAGGTTCACCGGGCCGCCTGAAGCCTACCCAGCTCGAAATAAGAAGCGGGCCGGCAGCTTCCCGGCTTCCGGCCCGCCTGGTGCGATCGGGTCAATCACGCGTGATTCGGCGCGTCTGTGAATCCGCATGCCACGCATGGCGTGGATGCGTTCGTGATATTTCCGCATGCGCTCGTACTGACGCAGGAGCAATTGTTGCCGTTCGGTCAACATACTGAGGGCCTTCGCGATGCTACTGGCGTTCGCCCCCGCTGCCTACAATCGGTTGCAACGATGGTTGCACAAGACGTGCGACGGTCGAGGCCTGGCTGCGATCACCGACATCGTGATTACGCATATGCACATGGATCACGTCGGGGGCCTGAACGTGGATGGCGTCAAGGCCAAACTGCGCCCGGACGAGCCTGGGGTCGGCCATTCTCGGTCGATCATCGCTTCCTTCCCGAGTGACCATGGGTGCTCTGACACCGGTGGTCACTGACACGGCAGTAACTTCGTGCCACGCGCCTAGGGTTTCGCTGTTCCTCTTCGGATAAGCATGTCAAAGAGAAACTGAGCGGCCGGCGCCAACGGGCGTCCTCGTCGCGAGATCAATCCCAACGTTCGAGTTATCACTGGGTCAGTCAGCGGGATCGCAAGCAGACCACTGCTGGACTTCGGCGGCAAAGCCATTCGAGGCACAACACCGATTCCCAGGTCGGCCTGGACCAGGCTTACCAAGGCGGGAACATGATTTACCTCGCAGTACCATCGCGGTCTTACCGGCAGCCGCGCAAGGGCCTGGTCGATCAGGAAGCGGTTGCCGCTGCCTTGCGCGAGCGTAATGTAGTCAAAGCCTTCAAGGTCTTTCCATTTGACGCTTCTTCGCGTCGCCAGCGGATGCCCCTTGCGACAGGCGACAACGAACGCCTCTTCAATCAAGGGGCAGAAATCGATGTCAGGCTCCTGCGTCCCGATATAGGTCAGGCCGAAATCCGCATCGCCGCGCGTGACCGCGAGAAGGACATCCCCGGAAGACTCGTCAATGATGCGGATCCGTATCCCCGGATAGCGCTCGTGATACGGCCCCACGACAGAGGGCAGGAAATGCCCGACCGCAGACGGTACGCATGCAAGCGTCACCTCGCCCGACAGCCGATCGGCAACGGTCTGGATGCCGAGCATGGCCTCTTCCAGCTCGTTGATGACGTTTCGCGCCTTGTGCACAAACATGCGGCCCAGGGTAGTCAATTCGACTTTCCGGGTGGTCCGCGTGAACAGCGCGACGCCAAGCGCTTCTTCCAGTTTATCGACGCGACGCGACAGTGCCGACTGCGACAGGAACATCGCATCGGATGCCGCCTTGAAGCTGCCCAGATCGGCTACGGCCAGGAACGCTCGCAAGTCCGCCAAATCGAAATTCATGTGTCATACGCAAGAATACTTGTGATCTTTGCACTTTACACTGGAATCCGGTCAGCGTGATCATTCGCCCGATGGATGGAACGAAACACTGTCCTGACCAAGCAGGAGACACAATGCCCAACAAAGTACAAGAGCCGTTACGGCGCATGTCGCGCCGTAACGCCCTAGCCGCCCTCGCGATCCCGCTAGCCACTGCACTGATTCCCGCACAGGCGCAGACCTGGACACCCGCCAGGCCGATCCGGCTGATTGTCCCGTATGGGCCCGGCGGAAGCTCGGACGCCATTGCCCGCGTCATCGCGGCAGAGATGTCGAAGAATCTGGGCCAACAGATCGTGGTGGACAACAAGGGCGGCGGCCAGGGTGTCATCGCCATGCAGGAGACCGCACGCGCAGCGCCTGACGGATACACACTGGTTCTCGGCCACGTTGGCACGCTTGCCGTCAATCCCGCCATGATGCGCAAGCTTCCCTACGATCCTCTGAAGGACTTCACGCCGGTGACTTTGCTGGCGAAAGTGCCGATGGTGTTCGCGGTGGGGCCTACCGTCCATAGCGATTCCATCAAGGCATTCATCGCCCAGGCCAAGACGAAGCCTGGTGCCATGACCTATGGATCGGCGGGCAACGGAAGCGCTGGCAACGTTGCCTTCGAGATGCTCAAGCAGACTGCGCATATCGATCTTGTGCACGTGCCATACAAGGGCACCGGCGCCCAGATTTCCGACTTGCTCGCCGGAAACATCGACGCCGCATCGGCGGGCCTGGCGGGGATCCTGCAACACGCCAAGGCGGGCAAGCTGCGCATCCTCGCCGTTGGATCGTCACAGCGCCTCGCGCCGATTCCCAACGTTCCCACCATTGCCGAGGAAGGCTACCCGGGATTTGAAAGCTCGCAATGGTTTGGGCTGATGGCGCCAGCGCGCACGCCAACGCCGGTGGTCAGCCGCCTGCATGCCGAGGCAGTCAAGGCCCTGGCCACCCCGCTGGTGCGACAACGACTTGCCGAGGACGCAAGCACGCCTGTCGGCGCGGGCAGCGCCGAATTTGCGTCATTCATTCGTGCCGAGCAACAACGCTGGGGCACCGTCATCCGCAGCGCGGGAATCCAGGCAAACTAAGTCTTCCGAGAATATCCAGCATGCAACAAGATCGAATCACTGTATCCGAAGCCGAACTCCGCCAGCTCGGAGTGCGCGCGTTCCAGGGCCTGGGCCTGACCGAAGGGGACGCCATCGATGTCATTGACATCCTGGTACTTGCAGACCTCTTCGGGCTCAGCACCCATGGACTGTCTCGCATTGAATCCTATGGCGAACGGCTCCAGTCCGGCGGTATCTCGGCACGCCCCACCATTACAGTCGAGCGCGCCGCGCCAGCGCTGGTGAAGGTCGATGGTGGCAACGCAGTCGGCCCGCTCGCTGGCATGAAGGCGCTGCGCGCCGCCATGGAAGTCGCCGAAGAATTCGGCATCGGCATGGCCTTCGTCCGGGGCAGCAATCATTTCGGGCCAGTTTCACCGTACAGCTACATTGCGGCGGAAGCAGGATTCGCCAGCATGATTGGCAGCAACGCCACGACGACCATCGCGCCATGGGGTGGAAGCGACGCACGCCTGGGCAACAGCCCGCTGGGTTTCGGCGTACCGGGGCATGACGGCCGCCACTTCCTGCTGGACATGGCCATGAGCGTGGCCGCACGCGCCAAGATTCGCAATGCGCTCAAGGCAGGACAATCCATCCCGGATTCATGGGCTACCGACGCGCAAGGACGACGGACCACCGATCCCAAGGCTGCCCTCGATGGCTTCCTGCTTCCGATTGGCGGGCACAAGGGCTATGGGCTGGCACTGATGGTCGATCTTTTCGCAGGACTGCTGTCGGATGCGGCGTACCTGACTCACGTCAAGTCGTGGGTCGATGCACCCGACCAGCCCCAGAACCTGGGCCATTTCTTTATCCTGGTTGATACCCGGCGACTGGGATCGGCCCAATGGCTGGCTGCCCGCATGCAAGACTTTGCGGCGATCCTCCACGGTAGCGCACCCGCGGAGCCTGGCAAGCCTGTCATTGTTCCCGGAGAGATCGAACTCGACAAGCTGGCGCGTCAGCGCGAAAAGGGCATTGCCATGGATCCAGCGGTGAAGGCGCTACTGGATCAACATGCCAACGCAAAGACGAACTGAAATGGCACACGCCGGAAGCATCATGACAAGTCAATATGCAAGGCTCGCAGCGGAGCTTGCGCCGACGGGAATCCTTCGCGCATCCATCAACGTAGGCAACCCTATCCTGGCAAACCTCGATGCCGGCGGCAATCCATTCGGCGTTTCAGTGGACCTCGCCCGTGAGCTTGCCAGTTGCCTGGGTGTTCCGCTTGAGCTTGTCGTATTTGACTCAGCGGGGAAGTCGGTCGAGGCCGTCACGGCCGAACAGGCGGACTTCGGATTCTTTGCCGTCGACCCGGTCCGGGGGGCCGGCATCGCATTCTCCGAACCCTACGTGCTGATCGAAGGCGCGTATTTGGTGAAGGAGGAATCCACCGTCAAGGCCAACGAAGAGGTCGATCTTGCCGGACGCCGTGTCGTGGTAGGAAAAGGGAGCGCCTACGATCTTTATCTCACTCGTACGCTGCAGCATGCACACATCGTGCGCGCGCCGACGTCCCCGGCCGTTGTGCAAACATTCCTGGAGCAAAGCGCGGACGTGGCTGCAGGGGTGCGACAGCAATTGGAAGCAGATGCCAAGCGCACTGCGGGCCTGAGGTTGTTGCCGGGCCGGTTTATGGTCATACAGCAAGCCATGGGCCTCCCCATAGCCCGCAGCGCTGAAGCCGTGGAATGGCTACGGCGGTTCGTCGAGCAGATGAAGGCCTCCTGCTTCGTTTCGGACGCTCTCAGGCGTCACGGAATCGAGGGCGCGTCCGTCGCGCCCGCAAAATCATAGCCTGCACGCAACGCCGGGCTGGCAATGCCGGCGACGCAGGTGCTGATCTATGACAACGCCAGGCGGGGAACGCCATTGATGCTCGCCGCACCCAGCGTTGCGCTGGACTTGCCCCTGCGCGTGCTGGTGCGCGATGACTGCCAGGGCAGCACCTGGATGAGCTGCCACACCGCCGCGGAACTGGAAAGCGCCCTCCCATTGCCGGCCGGCAGCGCCGCGCCGCCGGCTGTGGCGCAGCGGCTGATTCTTGACACGGGTGGGCGCGCAAGGCGCCCCACGGTGATTTATCCGGCCAGGCCCTTGTTCGGGTTGATCAGGTACTTCTCCCCCGTCGCGCGCTTGTTGTAGACGGCGATCACGTCCAGGTCCAGCACCTCGGCCAGCGAGATCTCTTTCGAGTAGTGGCTGGCAAAGGTGGTCTTCAGCTCCGCCATCACGCGTTGCTTCAGCGCGTTGGCCCGCTCGCGCCCGATCTTCTGCAGGAACGGGAACAGCAGCCAGCCGCCCATGCCCCACGCCATGCCGAAGTTGCGGTTGAACTCGGTCGGGCTTGTGTCCAGGCCGCCGTAGAGATAGACCTGCTTGTGGGTGGTCGAGCCATAGCGGCTGTATTCGCGGGCCGTCTTGTTCAAGGCCGCTTCCATGCAGGTGAGGATCTGGCCGCCGAGCTTGCCGCCGCCCGTGGCGTCGAACGCGATCGTTGCGCCAGTGGCGACGAGTGCCTCGGTGAGGTCCTGCATGAACGTGGGCGACGCGGCGTTGCAGACGTGGACCGCACCTTGTGCCTTGAGCAGGTCCGCCTGCTCTTGCTTGCGCACGATGTTCACCAGCTTGATGCCATCCTTGAGACAGATCTGATTGAGCATCTGGCCCAGGTTGGAGGCCGCGGCGGTGTGCACCAGGGCGCTATGTCCTTCGAGGCGCATGGTCTCGACCATGCCCAGTGCGGTGAGCGGGTTGACGAATGACGACGCGCCGTCAGCAGGCGTGGCGCCTTCGGGCAGGACCAGGCACTGGTCCGCGGAAATGCAGCGGTACTGCGCGTACATCGCGCCGCCGATGGCAGCCACGGTCTTGCCCATCAAGGCCTGCGCCGCAGGGGACAAGCCTGCATCGACGACCACGCCCGCGCCCTCATTGCCAACCGGCATGGACGCATCCAGGCGGCCCGCCATGCTGCGCATCGCGCCTTCCGGAACGCGCGCGGTGACGATGGGGCGCTCGGCCGTGCCGCTGGCCTTGGCCGTGCTCATGTCGGCCGCACCGAACAGCAGGCCGAGATCGGACGGGTTGAGGGGGGAGGCTTCAATGCGGATGAGCACTTCATCCGGACCAGGGTGCGGCGTGTCGATGCTGTCTAGCGACAGCTCGAGTTCACCGCTGCTCTTGATTTGCGAACGAAGTTGAAGTGCGGTGTGCATTCGATGTCTCCTTGGTCTGTCGGTTTGCGGTGAGCGCGGCAGCAGCAGGGGGCTGTTTTCGCCAGCAGTCAGCAATGTAGCAAGTTCCTGCGAATGCCGTACTGGGCCGGAAATTCAGGTCATGCGTCGGCCGACAGGCCATCATGCATCGCACTGATAACGGTGGATATGCCAATCACCTGGCGGTCAGCCCTGTTGCGCTTTACGTTCCAGTCGCCGGCTCGACTCGGACTGAAGGAAACGATTGACCCGCCTGTGCGGGACCGGCCGGCCCACGAGCGCGGCCAGCCCCTGCATGCTGCACGGCGGCAACATCATTCGGCCTTGTAGCCCGATGCCTTGATGGGCCGCTCCCAGCGCCTGAGGTCGGCGACCTGGGTCTCGCCAAGTTGCTGCGGGCCGGCGTAGTTCGCATTCAGGCCGATCTCGCGGATGCGCGCCTGGAGATCGGGCGCCTTGAGCACTTCGGCGATCGCGTCGGACAGGCGCTTGACCTTGTCGGCCGGCAGGCCTGCCGGGGCGAACAGGCCGACGAAGGCCTCAGCTGTGGCGTCGATTCCGGACTCCTTGAGCGTGGCCACGTCGGGCAGCGCCGGCGATCGCGCGTTACCCGTGACCGCGAGGATGCGCAGGCGGCCCGCGCGGTGATGCTCGATGGTCTCCGATATCGTGTCCACCATGATGGGAATCTGTCCGCCCAGCAGATCGGACACTGCCGGCGCGCCGCCCTTGTAGGCAACGTGCGTGAGCGGCACGCCTGAGGCCTGCGACAGCAGCACGCCCGCAAAGTGCGGCACGGTGCCTGCGCCCGAAGTGCCGTAGTTGGCGCGGGCCGGGTTGGCCTTGAGCCAGTTCAGCACCGCGCGGATGTCGCCGGCCGGCGCCGCCGGACCCGCCGTCACCGCGAAGTCGAAGGTCACCACGCGCGCGATGGGCGTGAAGTCCTTCACCGGGTCGTAGTTGAGGTGGTATAGCCATGGCGAGATCACCAACGCGCCGCTGGGTGAAATGACCAGCGTGTTGCCGTCGGCCGGCGCGCGCTTTGCTTCCCCAAGCACCAGGCGACCGCCGGCTCCGGGCTTGTTCTCGACGATCACCTGCTGGCCGAGCGGCAGGCGCAGGCGCTCGGCCAGCAGCCGCGCCACGACATCGACCGAGCCGCCGGGCGCGAAGCCGACCAGCAGCTTGAGGGGGGGCTTGTCCTGGGCAAGGGCGCCCATGGGCAGCGCGGCGGCCAGCGCCATGGTTGCAGCCACCCGATTGAAAACGCGTCGCTTCAACATGCTGAGAGTCTCCTTGGTCAGCCGAAGTCGATCAGAAACCGAATACTCGCATGGCATTGCCCGAACGCACGGCGTCGCGCTGCGCGGCGGGCAGCCGCTCGGTATTGGCGAAGGACCCGCGCGTGTCGTGAACCTGGTGCGGCCAGTCGGTGCCGAACATCACCCGGTCGGCGCCGACGACCGAGATCAGGAACTCCAGCGAAGCCGGACTGTACGAGATGCAGTCGTAGTGGATGTGGCGCAGGTAGTCGATGGGCGTGCGCTGCATCTTGCGCCGCTGGGGGATCTCGACCTCGTGGCCCTTCCCGAAACGGCCGGCCAGGTAGGGCAACGCACCGCCCGCATGCGAGGCGATGATCTTGAGGTTGGGGTATTGGTCGAAGAAGCCCTCGAAGATCATGCGCGTGATGGCGAGCGTGGTGTCGAACATGAAGCCCACCGACCAGCTCAGGTCGAACTTGGTCATGTCCATCAGGTCGGCGCCCGGCGGGTCGGTGGGGTGCACCAGCACCGGCAGCGCGCGGCGGTCGATTTCGGCCCAGATGGGTGCGAAGGCCGGGTCGGTCAGGCTGCGGCCGGCGATGTTGGCCAGCACCATGACGCCGCTCGCACCGTTGTCGCAGGTGCGCTTGAGCTCGTCGAGCGCGCGCTGCGGGTATTCCCACGGCAGCGACGTGAACCAACGCAGCCGGCTCGGGTGATCGGCCTGCGCCTGCGCCAGCGAATCGTTGGATTCGCGCGCCGCTTCGCAGCTGGTTTCCTCGTCGCCCCAGAACACATTGGGGCAAGTCAGCGACATGACTGAGATATCGATGCCGGCCGCGTCCATGTGCTGGATGCGCAGATCGTAGTCGAAGTGTCCTTTCTGTGGGATGACCACGGGCGTGTCGCCACGGAATACCTCGTGCTGGCCGTCGGGGCGCTGCTGGATGTTGTAGAGGCCGCCCTTGCGCTTGAGCAGCTCCAGCCAGGGCTTTGTGAAGATGTGGGTGTGGACATCGATGACAGGCATCTAGGGGGCTCCTGTGGTGTGTGAGTGACGGATGTCTAGACACTACTGTAGTGATCTGGCATAAACGTATTGGCAGATATCTTGATACCAGGATAAGTAAATACTTATGCCCGACCGACTCACCGCCCTGGCCCTTGAAACGCTGGGCCGCATGCGCTCACGCCTGAAGGCGCGCCAGCTCAACCTGCTGGTCGCGCTGAGCGAGTACGGCTCGCTTTCCCGCGTGGCGCAGGAATGGGGGGTGACCCAGCCCTACTTGACGCAGATGCTGGCCGAGGTCGAATCCATGATGGGCACTGCTCTGTTCACGCGGCAACGCGGTGGCGTCACGCCCACGCCGGTGGGGCGCATCGCGATCTCGCGCGCATCGCGCCTGCTGGTCGACCTGCAGGACTGGGCCAACGACATGGCCGCAGCCCGCCTGGGCTTCACCGAGCGGCTCAGCATCGGCGTGATCCACTACCTGTCCGGCCAGTTGCTGTGCGACACGCTCTCGCACACGCGCGAGCAGGTCGGGCCGTTCGTGTTCTCGGTGGAGGAAGCCAGTAGCGACCGCCTGCTGGCGCTGCTTCGCGAGCACAGGCTCGAAGGCGTGGTGGCACGCGCGCGCGGCGCGGCACAGGTGCGTGACCTGCGCTGCGACATCCTGTTCCGCCAGCGCCCTGCGCTGGTGTGCCACCTCAAGACTGCCAGGCATCTGGGCAAGCGCGCGCTGGACTGGCACGAGCTCGCCACCATGGACTGGGTCCTGCCGCCCGCGGGAACGGCGCTGGGTGCCTCGGTGCTGGACCTCTTCCTGCACGTGGGCGAAGAGCCACCGGTGCCGGCCATCGAAACCCATTCGCTCAAGATCGTCGGCCGCATGATCGAGCGCAACCCGTCGATGGTGGCCATCGTGCCTGCCGACGTGGCGCACGATCTGTCCACCCGCGCGCACGTGGCCAGCGTGCCCTGCGACCTGGAGTGGCCGCTGCCGCCGGTGGCGCTTTACCGGCGCCAGGGTGCGGGTGACTCACCTACCATGGCGACTTTTGTGCGCACGCTGAAGACTCTGTGCAAGGAACGGTTCTGATGACCGCCAGTCACCTCTTCCCGACCTCCCCAATGTCCGCATCTCCCGAACCAACACCGTCCCGACAACTCTCCGACCAGCAACTGGTGCAGGAAATCTGTTCGGCTCCCAATGCGCTGGAAGCCCACCGCCGGTTCGAGAAGAACGCGGCCGCCTTGGAGGAATGGCAGATCATCTTTGCGGAGGAGAGCAACGCCGGATCCGTCAAGCTGCTGGATCGGACACTAGGCCCCGCCGGCGTTGCGACGTCTGTATTCCGCGGGAAATCGCTATGGCTGATGGACGCGCCATTTGTCTCGCAATCCGGGCCAATGGGCTTTCACGGCGGCTCGGCCATGTTCGTAGACTCCAATGCGGCCACCTATATTCGCAAGATCGCCTACCAGGACAACCCGTCTCCGGAAGCGTTGAACCGGGCTGATCTGATCAACCAGATCGGACCAAGGCTGCAACAGCTCAACCCCTATCTGTATCTGTGGGAGGCGCTCCGGTCCTGGAACGATGAGACGGTCGCCAGATGCAAAGAGTCAGTAGCCGCGATCCATGCGCTGTCGTCCTCCGGCAGCAAGCTGACTGCGGAATGGGGTCGGCGCTTCCGCGCGGAGTTCCGTGAGAGTGCAGAGAATTTTGCCACCGGCCTGATGGCGGAATTCGAACGGAACCTGAAGGCTGGGCTTTTCGCCGGCCTGGAGGACCAGCTCGATCTGATGGAGGCGATCCTGGTTCGGAGCCAGATCATCGAGCTGAGTTCCAACAAGGCCAAGGAGCACAAGCTGGCGCAGTTGGTCGAGTACATGCACGAAGAACTGTCCACAATCATGCTACGGGAGCTGATCGTCTGCGGTGACATCCTGCTGCGCAGCAACCGATCAAGGATCTCCAGGAAGCTCAATTCCATCCAGAACCATGCCGATCCCCTCGCGCTGATCAGAAACTGCGCTTGGGACATGTACATTCCTCGCGCCCTGGATGCGTTGACCTCCGTCACTCCTGACCAGGCTCCTCACGTGGACTTTTATGTGGCGGAGGTGCTCAGCTTCGACGGCGACGTATCAGACATCATCAACACCACGAAGTTGAGGGCGATCGCCGTGCATCGGCCTTCGAAGAAGAACTTCCCGTTCTTCGATAGCGATGTGGCCGAGTGGTTGGGCAACCGCCTCGGGCCGAAACGCATGGACGCGCTGTCGGACTACTTCCTGCCGGAAGCCTTCATGGATCGAGCCAGGCGCCGGCCCTCAACGTCGGTCCGGTCCATTCTGGAAGCAGACCGCGAGGAGCTGATGCAGTTGATCCGGCAAAAGAAGGGTTGAACTCGAAACCGGGCCGCCCAGACTGTTGGCAATTTGCTGCATGGCCCGGCCCCCTCGACTGCCGAAGCCGCCCCCTGCAGTAGTCGAGAGGCTGCTCAGGGTCGGAAGCGGCAGTTTGCTGGAACGCCACCAAACCGCTAAAACGACCACAAGCTGTATATACTCGCTCCACACATAGCGCACGACCTGCCGCCAAGGCAGTAGCGAAAGGTGACGGTACAAAAAGATGAAAAATACCGTATATCTCGCCTTGCCCGCGATGTTGGGAACGGGTTGACCCGCGCCAACCATGGGCCAGGCTCCTCCACGCACCCAGTTGCTGGCAACAACGGCCGGCGGCACCATGCCAGCGATCCCTACCACGCCGCGCTATGGCAGCGCGACTTCTCACTGGGACGGCTTTGTACTGGAGCGCCACCTGCTGCCCGCCGGCGCCCTGGACACCACGGTCATGCCCGTGCACTGCCTGGCCGTCCCGATCGGCCGGCATCCCGTCGCGATCCGCTGGCACGTCAACGGGCGGCGCCTGGACGGGGCGATGGCGCCAAATCAGGTCTATTTTCGCGCCGCAGGCGATGCGCTTTCCAGCGCCTGGTCAGCCCCGCTGGATGCCATCTATTTTTCCGTGCGACCCGATGCCGTTGTCCTGGCGCATGAACAGACGCACGAACGCAGCGCGCCCGAGCTGCGCTCGGACTTCGCCGGCGGCGCCGACAATGGCCTGGTGCAACTGGTGCTGGCGCTGGACGCCCATGTCCGGGGCGGCAGCGTGGGCGGAAGCCTGCTCGACCAATCCTTGCTGCTGGCCATCAGCCTGCGCGTGGGCCTCCTCTATGGCGGCGGGAGGCAGGACGCAAGCGCTCTGGCAGCCCGGCAACGGGGTCTTTTGTCCAGGCACACGCTGGCGCGGCTGGACGATTTCATCCTCGCCCACCTGTCTCAGCCGCTCACCATCGACGCGATCGCCGCAGCGGTTCATATCAGCCCCTTCCACCTGTGCCGGATGTTCCGCAAGACGCGCCAGGTCAGCCTTTGGCAATACGTGCTGAGTTGCCGCGTCGAGTATGCGCGCAAACTGATACGGCGCCACCCCGATATGTCCCTGTCCGATGTGGCGGCCGCAAGCGGGTTCGATTCCTACACACAATTCTTCGCTGCCTTCCGCAAGTTCAGCGGGGCATCGCCAAGCGATTTCCGCCGCAATGCGCATGTGCAGGCCAGGCAAGCCTGACCTGACAGCCGACGCACAAGCCTGCTCCCCAGAATTATTCGCAAGAAACCGCAAGTACGGGCGTGGCGGATCTCGTATTGTCCTTCTATCCCCCCGAATGGGGGACAAGTCAGACAGAGCAAGGCGGGCAATCAGGCCGCGCGGGGTAACCCCCCCCCGGCAGGTGCGCGGCGCAGGCGCCCAGGGGGAGCGCGATGAAAGAAGAAGTGATGCATCAGACCATACGAGGTCTGTACGAGGGCATCCTTGACGAAACCGCCTGGCAGTCCAGCCTGGCCCTGCTGCGCGATGCCAGTGAAAGCATGCACGCCGCGCTGGTGGAGTTCGACGCGCTCAGCCAGCGGTTGCGGGTCAGCGAGATCCATGCCCTGAACCAGGAACTGGTCGACGCCTACAACGACCACTACCAGGCCGAGGACCCGTCGCGGACATACACGCGCCAGATGGCGGTGGGTGACTGGTATATCGATTCGCGCGACCTGGGCCTGGCAAATATGAGCCGGCTGCCCTTTTATAGCGAGTTCATGCACGGGTTCAATCTGAGTTCCGTCATGGGCTGCCTG
The DNA here is from genome assembly GCF_058787575.1 of Cupriavidus sp. FW305-3-2-15-C-LB2. Taxonomy (NCBI): domain Bacteria; kingdom Pseudomonadati; phylum Pseudomonadota; class Betaproteobacteria; order Burkholderiales; family Burkholderiaceae; genus Cupriavidus; species Cupriavidus sp. FW305-3-2-15-C-LB2. The sequence goes on along the minus strand of NZ_JBYSZW010000022.1, from coordinate 54,406 downwards.
GTCGAGCGCAAGCCGCACCGCGAAATCTATTTGTCGCTGCAAAAGCCGCTCGGACAACAACCGTTCCACGCTGACGACGCGCGCCGGCTAGGCTGGGCCATCCCGCACCTGCGTCAGGCACTGAGCCTGCGCGAGCGCACGCTGGACGTCACCATGCTCGGTGAACTGTCTGCGCAAGTGCTGGAACGACTCCCCTTTGGCCTGATCGTCGTCGCGCCCGACGGCAAGGTGCTGCTCAGCAATGCCCGTGGCGAACACTGGGTGAGGCGGCTGTTGCCGGGCAAGCAGGGTGAGCCCGGAGCCCGGGCGTGCCATGACGACTGGTGCCTGAGCCGGCCGTTCCGGGAGATGCTGGCTGCGGCCTGCAGCCCTGAAGCGGCCATGCCGGCCCAGGCCGCGCATGCCCGTGACGATAGCGGGCACAGCGCAAGCGTCATCGTGCTGCCGCTGCCGCCGGCCCATCGCCTGGCCAGCCGATGGCAGCGCCCCGCCGCCCTGGTTGCAGTCCGCGAGGTCGGCGCTGCTCCGCCCCAGCCCCTGCTGGCGGGCGTGCTACGCGAACTGTATGGCCTCACCGCATCCGAGGTTCGACTGGCGACCGTGCTCACCGCGGGCATCGGGCTGCCCGAAGCCTGCGCGCGGCTCGGAATCCGCCACGAGACTGCCCGCAGCCAGCTCAAGGCGATCTTCAACAAGACCGAGACCGGCAGCCAGGCCAGCCTCGCTCACCTGCTGAGCGAACTTGGTGCGTGCATGGGCCCTGGCTGATGACGGTCCGTTGCCGCTTTCGAGGGCCACGGACATTTCGAATACCAGGGAGCAATATTCACGTCTACACCGGGCCAGCGCATCCGACCCGCCTGCTATCTCCGATCCCCGTGCCGTCTCACCGGGCCGCCGCCCGTAGTGCCGCCATGAACTGCAGCATGGCCTCCGACGGCAGCTCATTCTTGCGGGTGACAATGCCGTAGCTCGACATGGCGCGCCGGATCGGCACCGGCACGTGCGCCAGCATGCCTTCCGCGACGAAGCGCTCGACCACGGCGCGCGGCTGCAGCGAAAGCATATCCGTCGCCTGCAGCAGTTCCAGGGTGGAAAAGATTGACGGTGTTTCCACCATGCCGACCAGGCCCTGGATGCCTGCCGCCGCAATGGTTTCATCGAACAGTTGCCGGATGGCGGTGAGCTGCGGGTAAAGGATCCACGGCCATGCGCCGATGTCGGCAATTTCCAGCGTGGGCCTGTCCAGCAGGGGATGTCCCGGCCGGCAGACGACCCATACCGGCTCTGGCGACAGTGCCTCGAAATCGAAGATCGCCTGGTGCCGTGGCTCGGTCAGACGCCCGACCATGATATCCAGCTTCCGGTCCTCCAGCCAGACGGCGAGCTGGTCACTGCTCTGCTCGATCAGCTTGACGACCAGCCGCGGGCGCTGCTGCAGGATCTCGCGGATCGCCGTGGTCACCACCTGCGCGGCCGACGCCGAAATCGCGCCAACGGTGAGGTGGCCGTGCCCGCCGGCCCGTAGCGCTTCCAGCTCGCTCACAAACTTGCCGAGCTCGGCCAGCGCCGTCGACGCGTAGCGCAGCGCGAACTCGCCCAATTCGGTCGGGCGCATATCCCTTGGCAAGCGATCGAACAGCCTGGCCTGCAGGGTGTCTTCAATATCGCTCAGTATCTTCGTGGCAGCCGGCTGGGTGATATGCAATTGCTCGGCCGCGATGCGCAGGTTGCGGCTGCGTCCCAGCACATCCAACAGCTGCAGGTGCCGGAAGCGCAGCTTGGCGAGCACGGCGGAAGGGGCGGAAGCAGTCTGTCTGGCCATGAAGGGGGTAAACCCGGCTGAATCAATAACTAAACGGAATCGATTCTACCCAATAATCGATTGGATGTTTATGGGACTGCCACGTAGAGTTCCACCCGACGCCGCGGTGGTCGCGGCGCTCATGACAACAACATCAGGTGGAGACAATCGATGGCATTGCCGCTCACGCTCAGCGCAACGCAAACGCTTCCTGCCGACGGGCTGGCGGGGACGCTGGTCGGCCGCGCATGGATCCCGGCCAGTGACGGCGCTCCGGCCGGCCCGGCTGTCGTGGTCCTGCGGCCGGATGGGGTATTCGACATATCGGATGTCGCTCCGACCATGAGCACCCTGCTCGAACAGGGCGATCCGGTGACGGTCGTGCACAATACGCCCGGCCGCTGGATCGGCAAGCTCGACGACCTGCTGGCCAACACGGCCGATCCGCGCGGCAGCGACAGCGTGGCCCGCCTGCTGGCGCCATGCGACCTGCAGGTGATCAAGGCGGCAGGCGTGACCTTTGCCGGCAGCCTGGTCGAGCGTGTCATCGAAGAGCAGACCAAGGGCGACCCGCAAGGCGCCGCCGAGGTCCGCAACCGGATCCAGGCGTTGGTGGGCGAGCGCCTGTCCCGGATCCGGCCGGGTTCCCGCGAGGCGGGCGAACTCAAGGCCTTGCTGATCGAGCATGGCATGTGGTCGCAATACCTTGAGGTGGGCATCGGCCCGGACGCCGAGATCTTCACCAAGGCACCGCTGCTTTCGGCGCTTGGCACCGGTACGGAAATCGGCCTGCATCCCGGCTCGGCATGGAACAATCCGGAACCCGAGATCGTGCTGGCCATCAACAGCCGCGGTGATGTGCTCGGCGCCACGCTGGGCAATGACGTCAACCTGCGCGACTTCGAGGGCCGCAGTGCGCTGCTGCTGGGCAAGGCCAAGGACAATAACGGCTCCTGCGCGATCGGCCCGTTCCTGCGCCTGTTCGACCAGAGCCTCTCGCTCGACGACGTGCGGCGGGCGACGGTGGATCTGCGCGTCGATGGCCTGGATGGCTTCGTGTTGTCCGGCACCAGCTCGATGGACCAGATCACGCGCGACCCGCTGGAGCTGGCCGAGCAGGCAATGGGGGCGACCCACCAGTATCCCGATGGCGCCATGCTGTTCCTCGGTACGCTGTTCGCGCCGGTGGAAGACCGCGACACCGCGGGCGGCGGCTTCACCCACAAGGATGGCGATCTTGTCACCATCTCCAGCCGCCAGCTCGGCAGCCTGGTCAACCGCGTGGGCCGCAGCGACCGTATCGCTCCGTGGACGTTCGGCGTACGCGCCCTGATGGCCAACCTGGCCGCACGTGGCCACACCACTTTCTGAACGGCGATTTCTGAACGGGCGCCACGGACCCCGCCCTGAACACCGCAGCTACCCTCGCGCAAGCAAAAGACGGGGATGCCGCAATCCATGACATGAGGCCCGCGCCACGCGGCTTCGTACCGGAGACAACCCATGCAGACTCAAGCTGCCAACCGAGATCCGCTCGCAAGCGCGGTAAGCAAGGCCCGCCTGCGCCTCGCACCTTTCCTTGCACTGATGTTCGCGCTGTCGATGCTCGACCGCTCCAACGTCGGCTTCGTCAAGCAAGCCCTGATGGTCGATTCCAATATCGGCAACGCGGCCTATGCGCTTGGCGCCGGCATCTTCTTCATCGGCTATGCCGTCTTCGAAATCCCCAGCAACCTGATCCTGCACCGGGTCGGCGCCAGGGTCTGGCTCAGCCGCATCATGGTCACCTGGGGGCTGGCGTCGGCCGCCATGATGTTCGCGCATGACGAGACCTCGTTCTACGTGCTGCGCTTTATCCTTGGCGTCGCCGAGGCGGGCTTCTCGCCGGGCGTGATCCTGTACTCGACCTACTGGTTCCCTGCCAGCCAGCGCGGCAAGGCGCTCGGCGTCTACTACTTCGGCTTGCCGGTGGCACTGGTGCTGGGCGGGCCGGTCTCGGGGCTGCTGCTCGATGTGATGGGTGGCCAGCTGGGCCTGCGCAACTGGCAATGGATGTTCATCATCGAAGGCCTGGCGGCGTCCGTGGTGGGCGTGATCGCCTTCTTCTACCTGGTCAGCAAGCCGCGCGATGCCAAGTGGCTGAACGCCGACGAGAAGACTGCGCTCGAAGCCGCTATCGCCGCGGAAGACAACCAGAAGACCGCGCATGGCCCGGCAACCGCACTGAGCGCGCTGGGCAACTGGCAAGTGCTGCGTTTCGTCGCCATCTACTTCGCCATCCAGGTCAGCGTCTACGGCGTCATCTTCTACCTGCCGACGCGTATTTCCGAGCTGACCGGCACAGCGATCGGTGCCAAGGTCGGCCTGCTCACCGCGATTCCGTGGCTGTGCGCGCTGGTTTCCCTGCGCCTGATCACCGGCATCGCGGATGCCAGGGGCAAGCAACGGGAATTCGCCATGGCCATGCTCGCCATGGCGGCCACCGGCATCGCACTGTCGACGCTGGGGCACGAACTGGTGCCCGTGCTGATGGCGTTCTGCCTGGCTACCGTCGGCTTTGTCGTGGTCCAGCCGCTGTTCTGGACGCTGCCCACCGCGTACCTGAGTGGCACCGCCGCGGCCAGCGGCATCGCCCTGATCGGTGCGCTGGGCAATCTCGGTGGCTTTATCGCGCCGACGCTGAAGACCGCGGTTGAATCCGCATTCCATAGCCAGCAAGCGGGCATGCTGGCCCTGGCCATCGCGGGCGTGGTCGGTGTGCTGCTGCTGATGAGCATCGGCGCACGGGCCCGCCGCACCGCGACATTGCGGCTTGGCTCCTCCGAGGCGGCCTGACTGTGTCCCGTATTCCCTGCACCAAAACACCCTGACATGACCATCCTCGGACTTCACTACATCGGCGGCGAACGCCGTGCTGCCGGCACCCCGCTGTTCAGCATCGACGCCGTGACCGGCGAGCGGCACCCGGTCAGCTTCCAGGAAGCCACCGAAGCCGAAGTTACAGCAGCCGCGCTGGCCGCGCACCAGGCCTTCCCCGCATTGCGCGCCACCAGCCCGGCCGAACGCGCCGCGCTGCTGGAGACCATTGCCGATGAAATCGATGCGCTGGACCAGGCGTTCATCGCGGCGGCCAGCCGCGAGACCGCCCTGCCGCCGGCGCGGCTGGAAGGCGAGCGCAAGCGCACCAGCAATCAACTGCGCATGTTCGCGGCCACGGTACGGCGCGGCGACTTCCTCGATGTCCGCATCGACCGCGCGCAGCCTGCGCGCCAGCCGCTGCCGCGACCCGACCTGCGGCAGTACCGCGTCGGCGTGGGTCCGGTGGCGGTCTTCGGCGCAGGCAATTTCCCGCTCGCATTCTCGGTGGCCGGCGGCGACACGGCTTCGGCGCTGGCAGCAGGCTGCCCGGTGGTGGTGAAGGCGCATCCGGGCCACATGGTCACGTCTGAATACGTTGCCAATGCGATCGAACGCGCGATCGCGCGCTGCGGTGCGCAGGCGGGCGTCTTCAACATGGTGTTCGGCACCGCAGCCGCCGGGGCGGCACTGGTACGGACGCCGCACATCAAGGCAGTAGGCTTTACCGGATCACTGGCTGCGGGCCGGGCTTTGTTCGATCTGGCGCACTCGAGGCCGGATCCGATTCCGGTGTTTGCGGAGATGTCGAGCGTGAACCCGGTGATCCTGATGCCCTCGGCACTGTCCGCGCGCGGCGCGCAGATTGCGCGCGAACTGGCGGCCTCGGTCACCTTCGGCTGCGGCCAGCTCTGCACCAACCCGGGGGTGGTGCTTGGCATCCGCTCACCGGCATTCGATGCGTTCGTCGCCGAACTTGGCACGGCACTGGCGCTGGCCGAACCGCAGCCCATGCTGGGCGCCGACATCCGGGAGAATTTCCAGCGCGGGCTGGCCGGCTTGCGCGAAGTCCCCGGCGTGGAAGTCCTGGTGTCAAAGCAAGCTGACGGCCGCATTGGCGGACATCTGCTGAAGGCAGATCGCAGCGTGCTGTTTGCGGAAAATCGTCCGCTGGAGGAGGAGGTATTCGGCCCGTCGACGGTGATCGTCGCGCTGGATTCCGAAAATGACTTCCTGGCCTTTGCCGAACGGATGCGCGGCCAGCTTACGGCCACGCTGATGGCCGACGACGGTGACCTCCATCACCACGCCGCGCTGATCGAGCTATTGGAAAGCAAGGTCGGCCGTTTGCTCTTCAACGGTTATCCGACCGGCGTGGAGGTCAGCGACGCCATCGTCCACGGTGGCCCCTACCCGGCTACCACCGATGCGCGCGGCACCTCCGTCGGCAGCGCTGCCATCGAGCGCTTCCTGCGCCCGGTGTGCTACCAGAACTATCCCGATTCCGTGCTCCCACCGGCCTTGCGCGACCGTAACCCGTGGCAGCTGCCGCGCCTGGTCGACGGCGTGCCGACACGCGCCGCGCTGCAAGGCGCGCACGATCTGGAGGCCGCAGCATGAGCGTCGTCCTGGAACAGGAAGCAGCAACCGCCGCCGAACCCGTCATACGGCTGCATCCGGATGACGATGTCGTCATCGCGCGTGCGCAACTGGTGGCAGGCGCGCGCCTCGGCGCAGGCCTGGTGGTACGCGGCCTGGTGCCCGCAGGGCACAAGCTGGCAGTGCGCGCACTCGAGGCTGGCGCGCCAGTGCGCCGCTACGGACAGGTCATCGGCTTCACCACTCGCCCGGTCGCGCCTGGCGAGCACGTCCACACCCACAACCTGGCCATCGGCGAGTTCGAGCGCGACTACGCGTTTGGCACCGGTAAGCGCCCTGCCCCGGTCGCGGCGCAGCGCGCGCAATTCATGGGCATCGTTCGCGCCGATGGGCGAGTCGGCTCGCGCAACTACATCGGCATCCTTACCTCCGTCAATTGCTCGGCCACCGCGGCACGCGCCATCGCCGAGCATTTCCGGCGCGAGCTCAATCCGCATGCGCTGGCAGACTACCCGAACGTGGATGGCGTAGTGGCCCTGACGCACGGGCAAGGCTGCGCGGTGGATGGCGAAGGCGAAGGCCTGGCGCTGCTGCGGCTCACGTTGTCGGGCTATGCGCGCCACCCCAACTTTGCAGCCGTGCTGATCGTCGGGCTGGGCTGCGAAACCAACCAGATCGACGGCCTGCTCGACAGCGAGGGACTGGCGCGCGGCGCCGCGCTGAAAACCATGACCATCCAGGCCACCGGCGGCACGGCCCGTACGGTGGCGGCAGGCATCGAGCAGATCAAGGCGATGCTGACCGACGCCAACCGGGTGCGACGCGAGCCCGTCGATGCCAGCCACCTGGTGGTCGGACTGCAATGCGGCGGCTCCGACGGCTATTCCGGCATCAGCGCCAATCCCGCGCTTGGCGCAGCCGTCGACCGGCTGGTGGCGCACGGGGGTACCGCCATCCTGTCGGAGACGCCGGAGATCTATGGCGCCGAGCATTTGCTGACGCGCCGTGCCGTCTCGCCGGAAGTCGGGCACAAGCTGCTCGACCGGATCCGCTGGTGGGAAGCCTACTGCACGCGCATGAACGCCAGCCTGGACAACAACCCGTCCGCCGGCAACAAGGCGGGCGGGCTCACCACCATCCTGGAGAAATCGCTCGGTGCCGTGGCAAAGGGCGGCACCACCAACCTGGTCGACGTATACCGCTACGCAGAGCCGGTGGAGGCGGCTGGCCTGGTCTTCATGGACACCCCTGGCTACGATCCGGTCTCGGCGACCGGGCAGGTGGCCGGCGGCGCCAACCTGATCTGCTTTACCACCGGGCGCGGCTCCGCCTATGGCTGTGCACCGTCCCCGTCCCTGAAGCTCGGCACCAATACTGCCTTGTGGCAGCGCCAGCAGGAGGATATCGACATCAACTGCGGCACCGTGATCGATGGCTCGCAGACGATCGACGAGCTTGGGGAAGAGATCTTCCGCCTGATGCTGGCGACGGCTTCGGGACAGCGGTCAAAGAGCGAACTGCACGGTTACGGCCAGAACGAGTTCGTTCCCTGGCAGCTTGGCGCGATCACCTGACGGGGCGTCGCTCGCAGAATTAGCGCTTCTCAGCAGCAGCTGCGCGCGGGGAATCAGTCGGGGGCGACCGCCACACGTACCTGCTTCAATGCCTGGAACGGTTCCAACTGCTCGGCCGTGGCCGCCGCATCGGTAATCAACGTCCATGCGCGGTCGAGCGGCGTCCAGTGCTGCTGCTGTGCCCGGCCCAGCTTGGTAGCGTCGGCCAGCACAAAGATATCGGCCGCCTGGCGGACGATGCACTCCTTCAGGTAGGCCTGCTCCGCGCTGGCTTCGCACAGCCCCACGCCTGCAACCACGCCGTCCGCGCCAAGGAACGCCTTGTCGACGCTGATGCGCGACAGCGTTACCTGGGCCAGCGGACCGAAGGTGCCCATGCTGGAGGGGCGCACGTCGCCGCCGATCAGCGTCACGCGGATGCCGGGCAGGCCGGTGAGCGCGGTGACGGCCAGCAGGTTGGTGGTATAGACATGGAGGTCCTCGCGCGCCCCCAGCTGCCGAGCCAGCGCGGCGGCCGTGGTGCCGCTATCGAGCAGCACGGCGTCGCCGTCCTGCACGAAGCTCGCCGCCAGGCGGGCAATGGCTTCCTTCTGCTCACGCTGCAGCGACTTGCGCTCCTCAAGCGAAGCCTCGGGCTCGTGGCCGCCCACCTGCATCAGCGCGGCGGCGCCGCCATAGGTCCGCACAATGCGACCCTCGCGAGCCAACGCGGTCAGATCGCGGCGCACCGTGGCCACGGATACCCCGAGGCTGCCGGTCAACTGTTCGACATTGGCGACCTCGCCCGAGAGCACGAGTTCGAGAATGGCGCGGCGGCGGTCGGCGGCTTTCATGGCAGGCGAAATGAAAATGGGGGATCCTCAACGATCCCCGATCTTACAGGAGCCGGCAGCCCCGGCGTACGCCGATGGCTCAGGCGCGGCGCGTGGCCAGCTCAGCGCCCTGGCGCAGCGCCTCCAGCAGGCTGCGTTCGTCGGCGATCCCCTTGCCGGCGATGTCGAAGGCGGTGCCGTGATCAACCGACGTGCGGATGACCGGCAGGCCCACCGTGATGTTGACGCCGGCCTCCAGGCCGAGCACCTTGACCGGCCCGTGGCCCTGGTCGTGGTACATCGCCACCACCAGATCGAAGTCGCCGCGGCCGGCGCGATAGAACAGCGTGTCGGCGGGCAGCGGACCTTCCACGTCCCGGCCGCGCGCGCGCAAGGCCTCGACCGCCGGGATGATTTTTTCCTCCTCCTCGCCGTGGCCGAACAGGCCGTTCTCGCCGGCGTGCGGATTGATGCCGCACACGCCGATACGCGGCGCTGCAATGCCAGCGCGCTGCAGCGTCTGATGGCCGCGCTCAATGGTGCGCTGGACCAGCCCCGGCTCGATCTTGCGGATGGCGTCGAGCAGGCCGATGTGCGTGGTGACGTGGATCACGCGCAGCTTCGGCGCCACCAGCATCATCGACACCTCCGGGGTGCCGGTCAGGTACGCCAGCATTTCCGTGTGGCCGGGAAACTTGTGACCCCCCGCGTGCAGGGCTTCCTTGTTCAGCGGCGCTGTGCAGATCGCATCGATCTTCTCGTCGCGGGTGAGCGCCACCGCGCGCTCGATGTAGCGGAAGGCGGCATCACCGGCGACGGCGGACAGCTTGCCGAAGGGCAGGCCTTCCGGGATCAGGCCCAGGTCGATGCAGTCGATGGTGCCGGACTGGAAGCGCGCTTCCTCCGGGGCCTGGATGGCGCGCAGCTTGAGCGGGGAGCCGACGAGCCGGCCGGCCACTTCCAGCCGGCGCGCGTCGCCGATGACGAGCGGGCGGCATTGCGCACGAACGCTGTCATGCGCGAGGCTCTTGACGATGACTTCGGGGCCGATGCCTGTGGCATCGCCCATGGTGATACCGATGACGGGGAGGTAGTCGCTCATTGATGTGTCTCTTGTCGAGTGTGGCGCGGCGCGCCGTCAGGCTGACGGCGCGCGGGATTCAGTCATAGCCTGCCAGGCATGCCACAGGGCGGCCTCGGAGCCGAATGCGCCGGCCTTGGTAGCAACGCGGCGCGCGGGCACGCCGGGCAGCGCAGGGGTGTCGGACAAGGGCACACCGGGCTCGACTTCGCGCCGCAGCATCAGGGCGCCGATGCCGGCCGCCGAGAGCATGGCCCGGGCCGTCTCGCCGCCGGTGGCGATCAGGCCGCGCGTATGCTGGAAGCCGGGCAGGGACAATTGCGCCAGCGCGGCGCTCAGGCGCGGCCCTTCGCCCGGGTCGAACGCGTCGTCGCGACCAATGCTGACCAGCAGGTCGCGGCCAGCCCGCAGGCATCCGGTGATCGATTGCTGCGCGGCGTCCCAGTCAGCGTGGCCCGCGCCTTCACGCAAGATCCGCGGCGGAACCACCAGCGACTGCATCCCGGTGCGTTCGCGCAGGCAAGCGGCCTGTCGCCCGGAGATGCCCGAGAGGCTGCCGACCAGCGTCAAGACCGGGCCGCCCTCAGGGGCAGGCAGCGGCTGCGGCGCACCGCCCTCGAACAGGCATGGTGCAGCCAGCGCACGAGCCAGGCCGCCCGAGCCGACCCAGAATGCGGGGACGTCGAGCTGCGCCGTGGCCGCGGCGAGCGCCGCCAGGTCTTGCTCCGTCTGCGCATCGCAGACTACCGCCCGCACACCTTCGCGCGCCAGTCCGGCGATGGTTAGCCGCAGGGTCGCGTCACCCGCACGCACCGTGTCCAGCGGCAACAGGGTCGCCCGCAGCCCCCGCGCGGCCAGCAGCGCGACAAGGTCGGCACGTCCGGTAAGCGCTTCCAGGCGCCAGATGTCGGAGTCTTCCAGCGGCTGGCCGTTCACGAACATGCAGCCGCCGGCCGTGGTGCGGCCAGTGGCCGGAAAGGCCGGCGCGACGATGGCAAGGCCGGCCAGCGGCGCCAGCGCCGCGGTTTCGGCAGCCCAGTTGCCTCGCAATGTGGAATCGATCTTCTTGTACAGCCGCCGGCTGGCGCCCTGGCCGCGATGCCAGGCTTCGAGATTGCGCGCCGCCGCCTCCTGGGGCGCCATGCGGCGGCTGTCGACGTCGCAAGCCACTACGTCGGCCTGCGACAGGTCCGCGCCCGCAGGCGCCGCCTCCAGCGTTACAACGGTCCGGGCGCCAGACATGGCGTAGCCGATCGCGCAGTCGGCCGCGCCTGGCAGGTCGTCGGCGATGATAAGCCAGCTCATGCGGCGGTCCTCACCAACGCCTCGGCCTCCTTGCCCGCCACGCGGCGGGCAATCCAGGCGGTCACCAATGGCGTCAGTACGGCGGTGACCACCACGCAGGCGGCCACCAGGATCGTGGCGCTCTTGGCCGATTCTGCGTAGACCGGATTAGCCGCCGCTACCAGCGTCGGCACGGCGGCGGCATTGCCGGCGGTGCTGGCGGCTGCGACACCTGCCACACCCGTGCCGCCGGTGAGGCGGTCAGCGAAGTACAGCGCGCAGCCGGTGACGGCCACCACGGCAACACCAAGGCCGAGGCCCAGCATGCCCGCCTGCCAGACCTTGTGCAGGTCCAGGCCTGCGCCCAGCGCCAGTGCGAAAAAGGGAATCATGACCGGCACGGCCTTACCCAGGAAATCGCGCATCTCCCGATCCAGGTTGCCCAGCAACATGCCGAGCATGAGCGGAAGAATGCTGCCGACCATCGTCGGCCATGGGAACGCGGACAAACCCGCCACGCCCAGCGTCACCATCGTCAGGAACGGGCCGGACTCGAGCGACATGATGCTGTAGGCGCCCACGTCTTCAGGCTTGCCGTACTGGCCCATCAGCGCCATGTACAGGCCGCCGTTGGTGTCGTTCATCGCGGCCACCACGGCAAGCGTCGACAAGCCGGCAAACATCCCGGCACTGATCGGCGCCTCGCCCAGGAAGTGCCCCATGATCACGCCCAACACCATTGCCGTGCCGACCTTGGTGCCGAACAACACGCCGCCCTTCTTGAGAATGTAAGGCGTGGCTTTGATGTTGATGCTTGCCCCCATGCAGACATAGAACACCGCGAGGATGGGCAGGGCACCGGTAAAAAGCGCGCCGGTAAACGATCCAAAAAACTTCGGCCCATCCGGCGCGAACGTGGCAACGAGCGAACCGATCAGCAGCGGCACGATCATCATGCCGCCGGGCACGCGCTCGATGGCGCGTTTGATAGAAATCTGCATGGTTGTCTCCTGCCGCTGAGGATGCGGCCTTGTATGTTTCGAGCAAACATTTGATCGAATCGATCAAATGTCATCAGAGTGTAGTGCAGCTGACTGAATTTGACTAGTTCAATCATTTATTTGATCGAAAGGATCACATCGAGACAGAATACTGGCAGTAGCGGGTTCAGAAAAGGCACCGCAGGTCACTCCATTGTGTCCTGCGACATGCCGAGCACCGGCCCTCTGCGTCGTCTATCCGCGATAGCGCCGCGTCTGGCACGAGGTGCTGCAACACTGGCGCCGTGAGGGGCGAGATGCGTGGATCCGTGACACGCCCCTCGCTGAGCCGTTTGAGCTGGAATTTGACGACGGCCATTGGCCAGGGAGCCCGGCATCTTGTTCCTCCAGGTGATCGACCGCAGCGCGGGCGCACTGATCGACGAGATCAACGGCAACAGGGAAGGTGAAGATTGCGAGGACAAGGCCAGGCGGGTCCTAAAGCGATTGAATCAGGATGACAACAGCGCCCGGGCTGGTCTCCCTGGCCGTAGGACGAGGACGTCAAGAAAAGGAATTCCTCTGTAACGAGGCGTCAGGTTCGCCTATGCTGTCCAATGCGGCAGATGCAAAATCCGCACAGGTCCGACGGATCTGAAAACAAGAAGGGGGAAGTCCCCGGAACGGAAAGCGCCATCCGGATTGCGCTTTCCGTGCGCTTGCTTGGCCGAGTCACGGGGTGGTGACCCATCGCACACGAGGCATATTGCCAGCTCGTGGGCGGGATTCTCCGTTGACGACAACATGACAGACGCTTTCCTGTTCAGTAAGCCGTTCACGTTTCTCGCCTGCGCCGGCATGTCGGAAGTCAGGGAAGGGGTTGATGTACTGGAAGCCCTCCCCGGCCACTTGTTCTGGCTCGAGAACGAGGACTATATCCGCCGGGTCTTCGTGCCCGATTTCCTGGAACAGAGCCGCGCCGCCCTTGAGGCGGTGATGCCGGACGGGCCAGCGCTGATCGATGCGATGGCCGACGAGATCCGGCACAGCCCCCGCCTGCTGCCGGATCTGCAGCGCCTCTCTCCGGAGGTGGCCGCTGCCGCCCACTCGTACTGCTATTGGCGCTACAGCGCAGACGTGGTCGGGCGCGCGCAGGGAATTCCGCGCAGCGCCATCGAGCGCCAGTTCGACCGGGCCGCGCGGCCTCGGGACGGCGCGCACAAGCTGCAATGGATCTGCCCGTGCTGCGACGGACTGGCGCACTATCAGGTCGACGGGCTGCTGGCCTCGCAGCGGCCGGCACGGCAAGGCGGTTTTTCACTCGAATGCGCACACTGCGGACACCAGGAACGGCTGTACGCCGGTTTCCTGCATGCGGGCCGGCTGGAATGCCGCTGCGCGCATTGCACGGGGTTTATCAGGACGCTGGCCGGCCAGCTGGCCAGGCCTGCGCGCAGGCTGTGCGCGGCGCTGGAGGACTATGCATGGATGCATGCCGTGGATACCGCGGCAGAAATCCGCGAACTCTGGGAAACGTCATTGCAGATGCTGGCAAGCGGTGCCAGGCCGTCAGACAACGCGATGGCATTCGCCCTGGCCATCCAGTCAGGCGAGGCGCGCCCGATCCCGGAGATCCTCAGCCAGATCGACCCGACCCTCGAAGGCCGGTTCGACAAGAATCCAAGGGCCTGGGTACTGCTGTGCGAGCTGCTGCGCGAAGGCGTGCTGGACGCCGACTGCGCAATCTATGACCACGACGGCCGCCAGCACGTGGCACTTGAGCTAGCCCTGCTCGAAGACGACCAGGCGGCCGACAGCGCCACTGCACAGGACAGCCTGGCTACCTTGCTGAAGGGCTACCAGCCACCGGAGCGTGATGCCTTCATCAACTGGCTGAAGGCGCTGAAGCGCTTGCGGCTTTGCACCGCCAGGTTCAATGCCGCCGTGGACGTTGCCTGGAAGCCCAACCTGGAGCATTGCCGCATCCTGACCGCGCGATGGTCTGACGGCCAGGCAGCGCCCGCCGTGCAAGCCAGCGCCGCGTGGCTGCCCCCCGCGCCGCGCCCGCGCCGCCCGGAACGGCCGGTGTACCTGGACGCAGAGCTGGAGGCGGTGCAGTTGCTGAAGTCGCTGGGCTATATCGTCCTCAGTCCTGAGGAGATTCGCTCGCAACGAGATCCCATCGAGGATATGTCGTGAACCGGAAAGCGCAGTCCCAGGGTGTCGGGAATTTTGTCCGCACTCCGATCATCTGCGGAACGTAGCTCGACTGCCTGAACCGTGAATGTGTGTGGTTGCCAACCATCGCCTCCTGCCGGCGCCGCACGCTGCCTTGGCGGCAAAAAGTGCGATTGCTAGACTGTCTTACGCATGCCTGGGCGGGCCTGCGGCAGCACAGCGTCCGCCCGCCATGGGCCGCGCAATCAGGCAGGGAGAAGCCAATGAGCAACGACGACAAGCCTGGCGGCACATTGACGCGGCGCGATTTCCTCCTGACTACCGGGATTGGGGCCATGGCCCTGGGTCTTGGCGCAGGCGCGGATGCCAAGGATGCGCCAGCCGGGGCAAGCGACGCGGCCCAGGCCGCTGGGAGCCTGCCTTCGGGACCGTACAACATCCTGTTCATCCTTGTTGACCAGGAGCGCTACTTCCGACCTGGCGAGTTGCCCAGGGGCTATGGCCTGCCTGCACATGAACGCTTGATGAAGCGCGGTACGACCTTTGTCAATCACCGCATAAATTCATGTGTTTGCACCCCGTCCCGCTCAGTTCTGTACACGGGCCAGCACATCCAGCACACCCGGATGTTCGACAACACGAACTTCCCGTGGATTAGCAGCATGTCAACAGAAATACGGACGCTCGGTGACATGCTGCGTGACGCCGGCTATTACACCGCCTACAAGGGCAAGTGGCACCTCACCAAGGAATTCGAAACCGTCAACAAGCTTGGCACGCCAACCAAGATCTTCACTCAGGAAATGGAAGCCTATGGCTTTTCCGACTACATCGGAATCGGCGACATTATTGCCCACACCAGCGGTGGGTACCTGCACGACGGGGTGATTGCAGCAATGGGTGTAAGCTGGCTGCGCGGGAAAGGGAGCGAGCTCGCGGCACAGGGAAAGCCATGGTTCCTGGCCGTCAACCTCGTCAACCCGCACGACGTGATGTTCTACGACACCGACGCGCCCGGCACCGAGGTTCAGGCAATGCGCGGCCTCGCACATGTCGCGCGCGACCCGGCCGACCCGCTATACGGCAAGCAGTGGCAATTCATGCTGCCGGCAAGCCGGAAACAGGCGCTTGACGCGCCGGGGCGCCCTGCGGCACACCGCGATTTCCTGCGCTCGCACGACGCCCTGGTCGGAGCCATTCCAAATGAAGACGCGCGCTGGCACCGGCGGCACAACTATTACCTGAACTGCATGCGCGATGTCGACCGGAATATCGCTGCCGTATTGGCCGCGCTCGATGCTGCAGGACTTTCCGACAAGACCATCGTAGTCCTGACATCGGATCACGGTGACATGGACGGTGCCCACCAGCTCCATGCAAAAGGCGCTGTCTCCTATCGGGAGCAGAACAACGTGCCGTTGGTCATTGCCCATCCCGCCTATCACGGTGGCAAGCAGTGTCGCGCCGTCACCTCGCATCTGGACATCGCGCCCACCCTGGTTGCATTGACTGGCGTCGCGACTGACAAGCGCGCAGCCATCGTCAAGGGATTACCGGGAAAGGATTTTTCCCGCTTGCTCGCAAAGCCTGGGGCAGCCGAAGCAAACGCCATTCGCGATGGCGCGCTGTTTTGCTACAACATGCTGGCCTACCTGGATGGCGATTTTCTTTTCAAGGCTGTTGCCCATCTGCAGGGCGGTGGCAAGCCCGACCAGCTCAAGCAGGCCGGTATCCGCCCGGACCTGATGAAGCGCGGCGCAGTGCGTTCGATCTACGATGGACGCTACAGCTTTGCACGGTATTTTTCCCCCAGGCAGCATAACAAGCCGACGACCCTGGAGGAGCTCTACCGGTTCAACGACGTTGAGTTGTACGATCTGCAGACCGATCCATTCGAGATGAACAACCTGGCGGCAGGCGAAAAGCAACGGGAACTACTAGTCGCCATGAACGAAAAGCTGAATCAGCTGATTGATGCCGAGGTTGGCGAGGACCGTGGCCAGATGCTCCCCGGTGGCATTGACGCAGGATGGGAAGTCAGTGCGGAAACGATGGCGGGAGCCTGACCGCACCGGCCCGGACAGCTTAGGCTGCCCGATGGGGCGGCATTGGCTGGCCGCTAGCGCTGTTCGGCCAGGTAGATCCTGGTGAGGCCTTTCGCAATGGCCTCGACGATCTGCTCGCGCCGCAAGGCAATATGCGAAGTCAGGCATTTTTCCCCCTTCTCCCAGTCGTGGGCCTGCAAGGCGTGAACGATTTCAGCGTGTTCGCTCTGGGTGGAATCGCGCCCGATATTCTCCATGTCGATCCAGCGGATAAACCGGATGCGTTCGTTCAGGCTGACCAGCATCCGCTTGAGTTCGGCGTTGCCCGCCATGGCGGCGATGCGCAGGTGAAAACCTTCGTCCAGTTCCACCAGTTGCGGGATCGGGGTATTTGCGGGCACCGACTTGCTGTGCTCGAGGTATCGCGCAAGCTCCTCGATGCTCTCGGCCGAAGCCCGCTCGAACGCCAGGCGCAGGCAATCGCGCTCGATCGTTACGCGTGCTTCGTATAGGTCCAGCATTTCCTGGATATCGAGCGGCCGGCGCACATAGCCGCGGCTGGACTCCACCAGGAAGCCCTCGGTGGCAAGGCGGGTCAGCGCTTCACGCACTGGCGTCCTGCTCACGCCGAGGCGTTCCGCCAGTTCGATCTCATTGAGTCGTTCGCCCGGCTTGAGCTCGTAGGAAATCGCCATCTCGCGCAATCGACTGATGACATCGGATCCCCGTTTGCGCCTGACAGCGGAGATCAGCGGCTTCATGCCGTTGGTTGCTTGCATAGATATTCCTCGTTGGCCGCGATCATACCCGACGCCGCCGAGCCTTCAGGTGACGCATCCATCCCTTCATGTTTAAGTATACTTAATTGTATCCTGCAGTGTATTCTTATCTCGCCTGCTCGACACTGACTTGGAGACTCCTGGAATGACGAAGATGAACGGCGCTGAAGCCATGGTCCGAATGCTTCAACTGAATGGTGTAAAGCACGTCTTCGGGCTGTGCGGCGATACCAGCCTGCCCTTCTATGACGCCATGGCCCGCCTCGACCATGGGATTGACCACATCCTTACGCGCGATGAGCGCAGCGCCGGCTACATGGCTGACGCCTATGCCCGCGTAACCGGCAAGGTTGGCGTATGCGAGGGGCCCAGTGGGGGCGGAGCCACCTACTTGCTGCCGGGTCTGGTCGAGGCCAATGAGTCTTCAGTGGCTGTGCTTGGGATTACCTCGGACGTATCGGTCGGCTCGCGCGGCAAGTACCCCCTGACCGAACTCGACCAGGAAGCGCTGTACCGCCCCCTCACCAAGTGGAATACCACGATCGACCGCGCCGACCAGATCCCGGGCGCGGTGCGCGGCGCCTTCCGCGCCATGACCACCGGCAAGCCCGGATCCGCGCACCTGTGTTTGCCATACGACGTGCAGAAGCATGAGGTGGATGCTGCCGAGGTATGGGCGCAGCCTGGCCACGACCGCTTCCCTGCCATGCGCTATGCGCCGGACCCGGCCGAGATCGAACGGGCAGCGCAGCGGCTGGTCGCAGCGCGCCTGCCGGTCATCATCTGCGGCGGTGGCGTGGTCATCTCTGGCGCCTGCGCAGAACTGGAAGCGCTGGCCGGCATGCTGAATGCCCCGGTCTGCACCACCGTCAGCGGGCAAGGCAGCCTGGCCGACACCCATCCGCTGAATACCGGCGTGGTCGGTGCCAATGGCGGCATCATGGCCACGCGCGAGATCGTCGCCAAGGCCGATGCCGTGCTGTTCATCGGTTGCCGCGCCGGCTCGACCACCACCGAGCATTGGCGCTTCCCGTCGCGGGACATCGCAATCCTGCATCTCGATGCGGATCCGATGGTGATTGCCGCGAACTACCGCACTGACGTCGCCATGGTTGGCGATGCCCTGCTCGCCCTGAAGGCGCTCAACGCCGCCGTGAGCGACCGCCTGCCCCACCGCCTGCCCCACCGCCCGTCCGACGCCGCCGACGGCGCCGCGCTGGCCGGTGCCGCGCGTGCCGCCAAGCTTGCCGCCTTCGCACCGCTGGCAGCCTCGCTCGATGTGCCGATCAAGCCGGAACGCGTGGTGGATGCGCTCAACCGGCTGCTGCCGGATGACGCCATCGTGGTGGCCGACCCCGGCACGCCCTGCCCGTATTTCTCCGCGTATTACAACGCCAGCAAGCCTGGGCGCCATTTCATCACCAACCGGGCCCACGGCGCCCTTGGCTTCTCGATGTCGGCCGGGATCGGCGCGGCCGTTGGGCGCCCGCGTGCGACCGTGGTATCGGTCATGGGCGACGGCAGCTTCGGCTTTACCTGCGGCGAGATGGAAACGCTGACGCGACGCAAGATTCCGCTGAAGATGATCGTGTTCTCGAATGCCGTCTACGGCTGGATCAAGGCAAGCCAGAAGGCCGGCTACGAACAACGCTACTTCTCGGTCGATTTCAGCCGCACGGACCACGCGCGCGTTGCCGAGGCGTTCGGCATCAAGGCCTGGCGCGTGGAAGACCCGGGACAGCTCGATGCCGCGATTCGCGCGGCGCTGGAGCATGATGGTCCGGCGCTGGTCGACGTGATTTCACAAGAACTGCAGGACACCGCCGCACCCGTGAGCCAGTGGATGGGCTGACATCCAGGCCATGTCCAGAACGCTTATCTGATCCGAACCAAAGCTCAACGATGGGAGAGGTATCTATGTCTAGCCGACTTGCGGCACCAGGCCGCCAGAAAGCGCTTGGTGCCGGCGTGGTGGCCCTTGCCTGCCTGCTGCTGCCGCTGACAACGGCAGCAGCAGGGCCTGACAATGCCACGCCACTGAAGCTGGTGGTCACCTTCCCGCCCGGCGGCAGCACCGACATTGCCGCACGCATCATCCAGCCGAAACTGGCGGAGGCGGCCGGGCGGCCCGTGGTCATCGAAAACCGGCCCGGCGCAGCCAGCCAGGTCGCTACCCAGTACGTGGCTCGATCCGCGCCGGACGGCAATACCCTGCTGGTCGCCTTCGATACGCATGCGATCAACCCCGTGGCGAAGTCCAGGCTCCCCTATGACACGTTCAAGGACTTCACTGGCGTCACGTTTGCCGTGCGCTTCCCGCTCGTGATCGGCGCATCGCCCACCGTTCCTGGCAAGGACCTGCGCAGCTTCCTCGACGCTGCGCGGCGTGAGCCGTCCAAATACAGCTACGCCTCCACCGGGCTTGGCTCGATGAACCATCTTGTGGCCGAGGACCTGAAGCGGCAGGCTCGGGTCGAGTTGATGCACGTGCCGTACGCCGGCGGGGGTCCCGCGGTCCAGGCAGTGCTGGGCAATGTGTCCAGCATCACGCTGCTGAGCTATGCGGCCCTGAAGGGCCAGATCTCTGCCAACAAGATCAAGCCGCTGGCCGTGACGGGCGCGCGCCGCCTGCCCGACCTGCCCGATGTTCCAACCGTCATCGAGTCCGGGTTCCCGGACTTCGAGGCCTACTCGTGGATCGGCATCTTCGCACCGGCAGCCACCCCACCTGCGGTCGTCAGGAAACTGACGGAAGATTTCCAGACCGCATTGTCGGACCCGGAAACCAAACGAAAGCTGACCGCGGCCGGCTTCGAGGTCATGGCCACCGATGGTCCCACCGTAGACCGCTATGCGCGCGAGCAATACGAGCGCTGGCACAGCTTCGTCAAGAAGACCGGGCTGAAGCTGGAAGACTGAGGCGGGGCCGAACGCATCGTATTCGGGGGTGTCGCGGACCGGGCCTCGGGGAATCACCTCGAAACTTTGGCCCGGCCTGCGGTTCTAATTTCGTATGGTGAGCAAATTGTCTGCCAATCGGCGCCCCGTCTGGTTCTGGCTTGCAGTCGGCGCCGCGACGGTGCTGATTGGCCTGGTCGTCCTGTCGCCTCCGTTCAAGGCCTTCGTCGACCAGGCCATCGATTGGGCGCGGGCGACGATGGAACAGCACCCCGCGGCAGGCGCGCTGGTCTTCTTCCTGTTCTCGGCCGTGTCTGCCATGCTCGCCTTCGCCTCGAGCGTGGTCCTGGTGCCGCCGGCCACCGAGGTGTGGGGCAAGCCGCTCACCATTGTTCTGCTCTGGGGCGGCTGGCTGCTGGGCGCTGTGGCCGCCTTCGGCATCGGCCGCCTGGCTTATCCATTGCTCGCCCGTAGCGGTTACGAGGACAAGCTCGCGAAATACCAGGACTACGTATCGCAGCGCATGAAATTCTGGGCGGTGCTGCTGTTCTGTATCGCGGTTCCGTCGGAAATTCCCGGTTATCTGTTCGGCTCCATGCATTACCCCTTCCGGAAATTCCTGGCCGCGATGGCCATCGCCGAAGCGGGCTATGCGTTGGGTATCGTCGTCGCCGGGGAAAGCCTGGCAATCGACCGGCCCTTACCTTTCTTTGTCGCCATCGGCATCCTGGCGGTCGTCGCGGTGCTGGCGGGCCTGGTGCTGCGTGCGGTCAGGAAGCACAGGTCTGGCGGCCTGCAACGGCGTTGAACGGGGCCGCCAGGGATCTGCGGGAGACGAATTTCGCCCCACGGCTCAACCGACGTTTGTGCCGAATCGGTCATTCCAGGCCGTTTCCGACGCTACTTGGAACCGCTGACAACTAGCCTAAGATAAATTCTCAAGAGTGCATTTCCGGGGCTTGCTCAGTTGCTTCAGGGGGAGACATGCGACTAGCTGACTTCATCTTGCGGAATACAGGGCGCATTGTGGCGGTATGGGAGGAGTTTGCGACCACCCTGCTGCCTGCCGCAAGAAGCATGGACTCCCTCGCGCTGCGTGACCACGCACCGCAGATCCTGCAAGCCGTGGCGAAGGATTTGTTGACCCCGCAAACGAGGGAAGCTCAACGAAAA
This sequence comes from Cupriavidus sp. FW305-3-2-15-C-LB2, assembly GCF_058787575.1. Taxonomy (NCBI): domain Bacteria; kingdom Pseudomonadati; phylum Pseudomonadota; class Betaproteobacteria; order Burkholderiales; family Burkholderiaceae; genus Cupriavidus; species Cupriavidus sp. FW305-3-2-15-C-LB2. The sequence goes on along the minus strand of NZ_JBYSZW010000022.1, from coordinate 33,343 downwards.
AAATCAATGGGGCAGGCCCCCAGGCTACTCGGTGCGCCGGAGACCGCCGCACAATCACACGCCCTCATGCGCGCGCGCGGTGGCTTCAACATCAATCAACTGGTCGCTGAATACCGGGCGCTGCGCGCCAGCGTGCTGCGTTTGTGGATTGACGAATGTCAGCCGGCCGCCCCGGATCTGGACGAAGTAATGCGGTTCAACGAGGCTATCGATCAGGCAGTCGCGGAATCCGTGGATTTTTTCCATTCGGAGGTAGAGCAGGCTCGCGACCTGTTGCTCGGCATGGTTGGGCACGATATGCGCAGCCCACTGCAGACCATCCAGACGACCGCCACATATCTGGCGGCGCTGAACGCTGGGGAGAAGGTATCGGAAGCTGCAGCCCGGCTGATTCGAAGTGGTTCCCGCATGAATTCTCTTCTGAATGATCTGTGCGATTTCAACCGAACGAAACTCGGCTTGGGTATCAACATCACGCCTGAAGACGTCGATCTGGCTGACTTGGTTGCCGATACCGTGGACCAGTTGCGTGCGGCGTATCCGGCCCGCCGCATCGATCTTGAGGTGAAGGGCAACGTGCAGGGTATTTGGGACGGTCCGCGCCTGCAGCAACTGCTTTCTAATCTGGTGCTCAATGCGATAAGGTACGGCGCGCCGGACGAGCCGGTCCGCGTTGTAGTCACCGGCCATGACGCGGAAGTCCGTCTCGAGGTCAGGAACAGTGGTCCCGCCATTGACCCGCTGTCGCTGCAGCGCCTTTTTGACCCGCTAAGGAGAGGCCCGGATCAGGAGCACAAAAACGCGGACGGACTCGGACTCGGGCTGTATATAGTGAGCGAGATTACCAAGGCCCATCAGGGATCGATCGAGGCGCGCTCCGACCAGACAGGGACCGCGTTTGACGTGCGTCTGCCGCGTCGCAGGTAACGGGCGCGCGCAGCCTGTTCTCTGTCGCCGACAGCTGGAATTACCGCTTCACGAACTCCCGTTCACCACCTCACCCCTGCTTTCCCGCCTGAAGCGCGTCGGCGCATGCCCGGTCCAGCGCTGGAACGCCCGGCGAAACGCTTCCTCGCTGGCAAAGCCAAGCTGCTCCGCGATTCTTCCTACCGGCCAGTTGGTCGTGCACAGGCATTGTTCCGCGTATTCCTGCAGGCTGTGTTCGCGCAGTACCCGGTAGCTGCTGCCGTCGGCAGCGAGACGGCGGCGCAGGGTCGGTTCGCTCACGTCAAAGCGCATGGCCAGTTCAGCCAGCGTCGGCAGCCGCGCGCCATGCACCAGCGCTGCATGCAGGATGCCATGCACCTGCTGGCTCAGTGATACGACCTCGACCGGCGCACCGATCAGCCGGTAAGGAAAGTCTTCCAGGAACGTATCGAGCTCCGCGGCCTGGCGCACGACCGGCCGGTCGAGCAAGGCCTCATCGAATTCGAATCCGTAGGTCTGGGCCCCGGACGTGACCGCGGCATGGAACAAGCCCAGGAAAGGCATGGCGTCCTCGCGCCGGGGATGCGCCAGGTAGACGTGGGTCGGGCGCAGCGGCTGGCCGACCAGCCAGCCGAACAGCAGCATATAGAAGAAGAGCCCGGTGAGGTCCACCAGGCAAGCCGCAGAGGAGTTCGCACGCCGCAGCGAATCCATGCGGAACACCGCCTGCCCTGCGCTTTGCCCGAGACTGAGCGCACCGGCGCGCGGATACAGCATCGCGCAGAAGTCGGCAGCGCAGCGGATCGCCTCCCTCAGCGTCTGGCTGCTCAAGACGCACCGGCACAGCAAGTCCACTTCCTGCTTGCGCATGGGGGGATGGCCGTTGCCTTTGGCGACCAGGGCTTCCAGCCGCTCGATCGCGGCGCGATAGAGCGCGGTGAACCTGGCGGGCGGCGCATGCCCGGATGCGCCGGCGGCAGGTGGAACCTCGACGCCCTGCCGCTTCAGTTCGTCCAGCAGGCGCTGCACCATGCCGTGCGGAACAGGTACGGGATTCCCCGGTATGTGGGCATTCATGGTCGCTGGTCGTGATTGCTTCGGTAGCGATGGTTGATCGTTCGGGTGGGGATCCGGTGCGGCCTGGCCTCCCATAATCATCCCGGCACTTCCACCCGCGCGACAGCTTGCGCACGGCCTGGGCGATGGAGGTTGCCATGCGATGAACACCATGCCTATACGGGACAACCCAATGACCGCGCTTCCCTCCCGCAAACCCGCGGCTCCGGCATCGCAGCCCTGCTGCCCTGCCTGCGCCGCGTGAGACACACAATGATCCACATCCTCGATGAAATCGTGCTCGCGCCCGGGCACCTGCCCACTGTGCTGAGCCTGCTGGAAAGTCAGTACTTGCCTGGCAGCGCCGCCAGGGGCCTGGCACTGCTGCAGCGCTGGGTGTCGCCGCCCGTGGCGCTGGAAGATGCACCCAATACGCTGTGGCTGCTGTGGCAAGTGGCGGATGCGCCGGCTTACTACGCCATGCGCGCAAGCATCGATGCTCCGGCCCTAGCCTTCTGGTCGACAGTCGGCACGCTGTGTGAAGCCCGCCGCCGCCATGTGATGGCCGAGGCGACAGCTGCGCTGCCCCGGCGCAAGGAGCATGGCGATGCGGCTTGAGACAGCACAGGTGCGATTGCACGCCGGCTTCAGCGCCGGGACGTGCACACAGGAGCAAGCCTTGCTTGCCCGCGTTAAAACACTGCCGGGCCTGCGCCATGTGGCGATTGGCCGGAACCTGGCGGGAAGCTGGGGCGCTGGCGACTACACACTCGATCTGCGATTCGGCGCGACTGCATCCGGCTCGCCCGGTCACGGCACCGGCCTGGCTGCCGCGCTGGACGGCATGGCAGAGGTGGATAGCGTCGCCTATCACCCGATCTCGGGCGGTCTGCGCGCCCCTCAGCTGCGCCACGGGATCTGGCGCACGCTGATGTTCCGGGTCCGGCCTGAAGCGCCGGACCGGCAGGTCCGCGCACTTGAGCAGGACCTGCTGCGGATGCCCGATTACATGCCCGGCATCCGCAACTGGCGCCTTGCCCGCGTCTTGTCGCCCGGCACCTGGACCCATGTCTGGCAGCAGGAGTTCGCCAGCGCGGACGACCTGCTGGGCGAATACCTGATGCACCCCTTTCATTGGGGCCGCGTCGACCGATGGTTCGACCCCGAGTTTCCCGAATGGACAGTCCAGGCGATCTCCCACGCCTTCTGCCCGCTCGCGACAAGCCTGATTGCCAACCACAACCGCACAGAGGAATACGCGCCATGACCGCACACGGAAAACTGACAGGAAAGATTGCGCTGGTGACCGGCGCCAGCCGCGGCATCGGCCGTGCCATCGCGCAGCGCTTCGCGGTGGAGGGCGCGCTGGTGGTTGCCACGGCACGGCGCGCAGGCGAGTCCGAGGACGAACCTGGCACGCTGGCCGAGACGGTTGGCCAGATCAGGCGGCAAGGGGGCAGTGCCATCGCGCTGGCGGCGGACCTCGAAGACCCGGCGCAGCGCGACAACCTGGTGGCGCGGGCGGCAAGCGCCGCGGGCGGTCTCGACATCCTGGTCAACAATGCCGGCATGGCGGAATACAGCGGCATCGAATCGATGCCGCTGGAAATCTTCGACAGGACGGTCGAGCACTACCTGCGCATCCCCTTCGTGCTCAGCCGCGCAGCGATCCCGCTGCTGCGCACGCGCGGCGCGGGATGGATCCTGAACCTGGGCTCCGTCACCGCCCTGTCGCCTGCTCGCCCGTATCAAGACTTTGACCGGGCTGGCGGGGTCACGGCCTACGCCGCGGTCAAGGCTGCCATCAACCGGTTCACAGAGGGCCTGGCGGCAGAACTGGAGGCCGACAATATCGCGGTCAATTCGGTAGCGCCAAGCACGGCGATCCTCACGCCAGGCAGCGAGCGCTATATCCCGGACGGCTATCCGACCGAGCCGGTGGAGTACCTGGTGGAAACGGCGCTTGCACTCTGCAGCGTGCCGGCCCGGCTGCGCACCGGCCACATCGCCCATAGCCTGCACTTCCCCCTGGCGCACGGGCTGGACGTCCATACGCTGGATGGCAAGGGCATGCTGCCGCCGCCCGTGATCCCGTCCTGGGCACATCCCGGCCTGAGCCACGACCTGTCCGCAAGCTAAGCCCATGGAGAAGAGCATGCGCGCTGTCGTCATTGATCGTACCGGCGGACCCGACGTACTCAGGCTTGGAAACCTCCCGACGCCGGAACCCGCTGCCGGCGAAGTCCTGCTCCGCGTGGCCTGTGCCGGCGTGAATCCCGCTGACTGGAAATGCCGTGAAGGCTATCTGAGCCACTTCATGCAGTACAGCTTCCCGTTCGTGATCGGCTTCGATGCCAGCGGCGTCGTGGCAGCGGTGGGAAGCGGCGTCAAGGATTTCGTCCCGGGACAGCGCGTGTTCGCGCAAACCGCGGTCGGCGCAGGCAAGTGGGGTTCCTATGCCGAATACGTCGCGGTCAGCCAGGATTGCGTGGTGCCGATTCCCGACAATCTGGGATTTGCCGAGGCCGCGGCCGTCCCGACCCCGGCGCTGGCCGCCTGGACGGGACTCTTCGACGAAGGCGGACTCAAGCCAGTGCAGACGGTGCTGGTTCATGGCGGTGCCGGCGCGGTCGGCACGTTTGCCGTGCAACTGGCAAAAGCAGCCGGGGCAACCGTCGCAGCCACCTGCAGCGCGGCACGCCGCGACGAACTGATGGCGCTCGGCTGCGACCTGGCAATCGACTACCGTGGCGGCGACATCGCTGCCGCGATGCAGGCATGGGCGCCGGCTGGCGTCGACCTGGTACTGGACGCCGTTGGCTGCGGCACCCTGCCGAACGGCATGGACCTGCTCAGGCCCGGCGGCATCCTTGTCGCCATCCTGACGCTGGTCAGCGGCGACAACGGCCCGGATCCTGCCGCAGCCGCGCAGCGCGGCGTCCGCACCGCGGTGGCGTTCAGCAAGATGCCCAGCGGCGCGCGGCTGCGCGAGATCGCGGCGCTGCTCGACAGCGGGCGCCTGCGACCGCCCCGCATCGAATGCCTGCCGCTGGAACACGCGGGGCGCGCACTCGATCTGGTCCAGTCGGGCAAGGCGGCAAGCAAGCTGGTGCTGCGTATCGCCGAGCCAGCCAATGCACACGACCTGGTCGCTGGCTTCCAGTCAGGCAGGCCGACCGAAAAATAAGTTGGATACTGCTTGCTTGATCAAACAGCGCGGTCGCACGCACTCACGGTTCCTGGACACGTTCGCGCGGCTGCGGTAATTCCGGCAACGGAGGTGCCTTGGAACGTTGCCCACGTGTTGCCAGCCAACAGAGGATCGACCCCGCACATACCATGGATGCGCCCTTCCAGAAGGCGATCGACAGGGGTGTACGCAAGAGCATGGCCGCCAGGGCGGCGGAAAGTACCGGAATGAAGTAGGAAGCGCCGGCAAGGACGGTGACATTGCCATGCAGGATGCCAACATTCCAGGCCGCATAGCCGAATCCCATCGCAGAGGCGGCCAACGCAAGATAAATCACTGCCTGATAGCTGAATTCCATCGACCCGCTCTCTGTGGCGAAATACTTGATCCACAACGCCAGCGCCGTCAGCATGAAGAACAGCGTGATGCCATTCCTGCCTTCGGCAATCCGGTTGGTCACAGTGCAATACGCCGCCCAGATCAGGGCACCAAGGAAGGCCAGCCCATAGCTGAGCGGATTGTCCTGGATGTTCTCCGCCATCCCGGCGAAGTCCAGGCCCTGATCCCCGCCAAGCACCCAGCAGATCCCGAGAATGGCGATCAGGAAGCCGGGAATGATCAGCAAGTTGGCCTTCTGCTTGTTGAATGCGATGGCACACAGCATGGTGAAGCTCGGCCACAAGTAGTTGACCATCCCCACCTCAATGGCTTGCCTGCTGCTGTTGGCGTAGCCAATGGACAAGGAAAGACACAGCTCGTACGAAACGAACAGAATGCTTCCCCAAACCAGATAGCGCCGGGGAAAATCCTGCATTCTGACGAAACCGACTGTCAGCAAGAGCAGGGCCGAGGCGACGGTATAGATCATTGCCGCCCCACCGGTTGCCCCAAGGTTTTCGCTGACACCGCGAATCAGGCCGACAATCGAGCTCCATAACAGAATCGCGATGAGCCCGATGAGAGTTGCTTTGCTCTTGCTTTGCATGACACCTGTTTGCGCCTACCAGTCGATCTGAACCATCGGCATTGTAAGGGCACCATGCTCAGCCGCAGCCAACGCGGGTATGGCCCGTCATTTCACCTGCTTGGCGTATTACCGGCCGGATACGTCGATCCAGATGGGAACGAAGTGGAGAAGGTGCCGGGGTTTTCACCGCTCCCAGAGCAGGCATCTTCAGCAACTGGGCCAGCCGTCATGTTGTGGCGGTCACGACGCGGGCCGATATAGACTCCCCATGTCAGGATCCAGGCGCTTGTCCAGGTCTAGTCATTCGGGTTGAATGCCAGCCTGCTTAGCCAGATTCGCCCAGCGATCCGTCTCTGCGCGCAGCCGGTCTCCGAGTTGAGCAGGCGAGGACGCCTTGAGGTCGATACCTTGGCTGTCGAGCCGTGCCTTGGTCTGCGGATTCGTCAATGCCGCGCGGACTTCGTCCGCAAGCCTGCTCACGACGGCAGACGGTGCCCGCGCGGGAGCCACCAGGGCCCACCATTGGCTGACCTGCATTCCCGGCAGCCTGGCTTCGGCTGCGGTCGGAACACCGGGAAGCGAAGTCACGCGCACCGGCCCCGTCACCATCAAGGCCGCGATCTTGCCACCGCCAAGCAGGCTGCTGCCGCTTGCCAGCGTAGCGAAATGGCCTTTGACCAGTTGGGCGGACACATCGGTCAGCGCGGGCGCCGAGCCCCGGTACGGTACGGCATCGACCGGGATGCCCGCCTGCGCTTCAAGCATCTTGGCGGCCAGATGGCTGATCGTGCCGTTCCCGCTGGTGGCAAGCTGCAGCGGCGTTCCTGCCTTGCGTGAGTCCGCAAGGAAGCGCTGGACGTCGCCAGCACGATAGTGCGTGCTGTCCGCGAACAGGATGAGCGGCGCCTCGCCGAGCAGTGAAACCGGCGTGAAGTCGCGCAACACATCATATGGCATCTGGCGGAACACCGACGGCGCCACGGTATGAGCCAGCTCGATGACGCCCAGCGTGTAGCCGTCGGGAGCCGACTTTGCGAGGATGTCGGCGCCGATGCGGCCGGAGGCGCCGGCGCGATTGTCGACGACCACGGGCTGGCCCATCGATTCGCTCATTCGCTGCGCGACCGCACGGGCCAGCGCATCGGTGCTGCCGCCGGCAGCCCAGGGCACGATCAATCGGATCGGCTTTTCAGGATAGGCGGCCAGGGCCGACGGTACCTGAGCCGCGAGGCCGAAGGTGATGGCAGTCAACAGAGAACGCAAGTTCATGGGTGGCTCCGAATATTGTCTGGAAATCAAGCTTGTCCCGGATCGCGATCGCCGCGTGCAGTCAGCATCAGCATGACTGCTTCCGTCCTGGCGATGCGCCCGTCGGCGCGCAGCGCTTGCGTGGCGGCAAACCCCGCTCCCGCGCACAGCTCGACCCAGAATCCGGCCGCAGCGAGACGGCGGGTACCGTCGCGTGCTGCCGCGTCGTCGATGACCACCGCGCCGCCGCCCGATTGCCTGACGGCGTGGACCTGCTGCGCGGTCACGGTCGAGCCGGCCGTGGAGAATTGCTGGGTCGTGCCCGGGAAGTCGGACTGCTGCGGCGCGCCCGCCAGCACGCGCGACAGCCGCGGGAACGGCTCGATCGCCCAGAGGCGGGGCAGCTTCGGGAGATGTCCCAGCGTGACCAGGTCACGCAGCGCGCTATAGATGCCCCACAACAGATCCCCCCGCGCCGTCGGCACCATGACATGGTCGGGGCGGCATCCTTGCGCCACCCACTCCAGTGCGACAGCACGGTAGCCTTCCACACCAAATACCGGGCTACCCACCGCGGGCACGCTGTAGTTGGTCAGTGCAAAGGCTCCCTCTTCCCTGACGCGGCGGCGGACATGCGCCCATCGCGCGTGACCGTTGTCGCAGATGACACGCCGCGCACCGTAGTAACGCAACGCCGCATCGAAAACGGACGGAAGCGCCTGGTAGGTCGCGACTTCGCAGTCCAGTCCCGCGGCGGCGCAATAGGCCGCGGCCGAGACTGCGGCGTTGCCGCTTGACGCCAGCACCACCTCGCTCGCGCCAATATCCAGCGCCCGGCTTACGGCCTGCGCCGACATGCGATCCTTGTGCGAGCCGGTCGGATTTGCGCCTTCATTCTTGATCCATACGGACGCCACGTCCGCCAGCGACGCCAGGGTTGGCACCGGTACGCATGGCGTGGCGCCCTCCCCCAAAGACACGCCTTCCAGGTACGGCTGCCAATGCCCCCATGTATAACTTCCGCTTCTTGGTGCAAAATCCAGTGCGTGGTGCTGGTAGGCAACTTCGAGACTACTGGGCCGGCCGGCGCTTGCGCAGTTCGGGCACCCTTCCGGCATGTCGCTGACTGGATATTGAGCGTGGCAGGTAATGCATTGCAGGGCATGCATCGCCGGATTGACGAGCGCTTCGGTCGGATGCGGATAGCGACTGGCGCGCATGATAAAAGCCCAAGTGGTCATGACCCGAGTCTATGTGATGTCACGCCTGGGCAGCGCAGGCATTCCGATTATCGAATTAAGCAAAACTTATAGGGTTGGGTATGGGGACAGCCACCGACATCGTGATCAGCGCCCGCCAAATCGAGGTGTTTCGCATGGTCATGCGCCTGGGATCGGCGCGCCGGGCCGCCGAAGCCCTGCACATCAGCCAGCCCGCCGTGACACAGATCGTGCTGCAGCTTGAACAGGCAGCGCGGTTAAGACTGTTCGACCGAAGCAAAGGGCGTATGGCGCCCACGCCCGAGGCGGCGTCCCTGATCGACGAAGTCGAGCGCGTCTATGTCGGCCTCGACGCCGTGCAGCGCAAGATAGATCAGTTGCGTTCCTATGAAGATACGATCCTGCGCGTCGGCGCCTTGCACGCCATGGCCTCCAGCGTGATGCCGTCATCGGTGGCGGACTTCATCCACAACCACCCCCGCGTTCGTTGCCAGCTGGAGGTCGACAGCTCCAGGGGCTTGCGCGAGCGCCTGCTTCAGCGCGAACTCGATATCGCGTTCATGGGCGACGAGGCGGACACCAGCGGCCTGACCGCGTCCGAGTTCTACGCAGTGCAGGCGGTTTGCGTCGCTCCCGCGACGCATCCTTTCGCGGCGCGCGCGAAAGTCGGCATCGAGGATCTGATCGAGGTTCCGTTGATCGGCCTGGACGCTTCGGATCCTGCGCAACGCCGGCTGGAAGCGTGCTTTTCCGAGTCCGGCATCGAGCCGCGTTTCGTGGCGACAACACCGTACAGCCACACGCAGTGCTCACTGACCCTGGCCGGTGCTGGCCTTGCGATCACCAATCCATTGGTGGCCCGTGGCTACGTTGCGCTCGGGCTGCGCAGCGTACCGCTCACCGCTCCCGTTCGATTCCGGGCAATCCTGGCATTCCATCCGGCACAAGGCCAGTCGACTGCGGCACAGCAGTTCGTGAGCCTATGCCGGCAGCGGTTGGCCGATTTGCTGTGATGCACGTGCAGCAATGAGGGCGCGTGCAGGAAAGTGCCATAGCAGCACGTCCGCGGCGGTTCAACGGCCAGGAGCCCCTGCCCGAAGCGCAGTGCTCCTGCGCCCCGCCGTCAAGGCGTGCCGTCCGACACATCGATCCGATACACCCGCCCGCTCGTCGCCGACGTGCCCGGATCGGCCAGCACGTACAGCGCCTGCGCGTCATCCACGCCAAACGAGAACACACTGCCCGGGATCGTGACGTTCCAGTCGACCTGTTCTGCGACAACGCCGTCGCGATACATGAAGCTCAGCAGCTTGCCCGTGCAAAGGTCGGAATAGAAGTACCGCCCATGCAGCACCGGGTTGGCACTGCCCCGGTACGCATAGCCACCGACGATGGCACAAGCGCCCGCTTCGTGGCCGTATTCGAAGACCGGCATGGTCAGCCCGGTCTTGTCGCACGTGGCCGCACCCACGCAGGCGGTGCCTTCGGTCCGGTTCCAGCCGTAGTTCAGGCCCGCGCTGGTGGCCGGCGCCACGTCGACTTCCTCGCGCTGGTCCTCGCCGACATCGGCGATATACAGCAAGCCGGCGTCGAACGTAAACCGCCACGGGTTGCGCAGGCCGAGAGCCCAGATTTCGCCGCGGCTGCCGGACTGGCCGACGAAGGGATTGCCGGCAGGCAAGCCGTAGCCGGATGCCCCGCTGACGTCGATGCGCAGCATCTTGCCGAGCAGCGTTGCCGGGTTCTGGGCGTTGCCCGACGGATCGCCACCGCCGCCGCCGTCGCCCGTGCCGATATAGAGCATGCCGTCCGGGCCGAACGCGAGCTGGCCGCCGTTATGGTTGGAGAAGGTGCCGTGCGGAATCGACAGCAGCACGGTGCCGGATGCCGCGGCGATATCCGGATTCGCGGCCGATACGTTGTAGCGGGCGATGGTGATGGCCCCATTGGTATCGGTGTAATAGACGTAGAAGCGGCCGTTGGTCCCATAGTTGGGATCGAACGCCATCGACAGCAGCCCGCGCTCGCCATCGGTCGTCGTCAGCGCGGCGATATTGAGGAACGGCGTAGCGACCAATGCGCCGTTGCGCACGATCCGGATGCGGCCGGCCCGCTCGACCACGAACAGGCGCGGATCGCCGGGGGGCGCGGTCAGGAAGATGGGCTCGGATAACCCGCCGGCAACCTGCGTCAGCGACAACTGCACTGTTTCCGGTGAGCCGTATTCCACGCTTGCCAAAGCACTGCCGCCCGCGGTCACCGCCACGGTCTGCGAAGGCGGCTGCGGCTTGAGGAGCGTGCTGCCAGTCAGCACGCTGGCGGCACTGACGGTATAGCTGCCAGCAGCCAGGTTGGACAGCGTGGTCGACTGGGTCACGGTCTGGCGGAACTGGCCGGGCCCCAATACCGTGATGGCCGCCGACGTCCCGGACGGCAGGCCGGAGATGGAGAGCGTCAGCGTGCCGGTGGCGCTGTCACCGCCCCCGTCTCCCCCGCCCCCTCCGCAAGCTGCGATACCCAGGCAGCAGGCGATGAAGAATCGGCAAAGCGAGGATCGAAGTGCTTCGGACATGGCGCGCTCCTGTCACGGCTCGGGCACAGCCTGCCATGCAAGAACCGATCCACGGCCCTGGCACAAGTCCCGCCGGGCCTTTCCGGCGGCTGGCGTGCCTCGCCCTTGTAAAAGATACCTCATGCGCGCGGCATCGGCGATGCATGCGGGCTTGTCCGTCTGGGACTTCGAGCGCCGTGGCCGTCAGTTGAAGGTGCGCGACGACGGCCAGGCCGTTTTCAACAGCACGCCCCATATCGTGATGGCCGCGCTTGAGGGGCTGGGCGTCGCCTTCCTCCCGGAAGAGGAATTTGCACCCCACATCGAGGAAGGTCGGCTGGTACGCGTGCTGGAAGACTGGTGCCCTCCGTTTGCGGGCTACCACCTGTACTACCCCAGCCGCCAGGCATCGCCAGCCTTTTCGCTGGTGGTGAATGCACTTCGCGTTGGTGGGTCGGCCCGCCGCTAGGGTGGTCAGGGCGGTGTCAGCCGCATCGTTGATATCACCGTGAAGACGCCCTCCTTCCTCAACCGCAGCAGCGGAATCCGACGAAGAGGTCGCTGCGGTGCGGCAGGTAGAAGTTCCGGTAGCGAGGATGCTGCATGCGGGCATGGGTGGCGAACGATCCGCCGCGAACCGAGCGATGCGTGTGAAACCAGGGGGCGGAATATTCCTGGTAGGGATCGGGCGAGAACCCTGCATAGGGCACGAAAGGATCAGCCGTCCATTCCCACACGGCGCTACCCCAGCGGATCAGGTCATGCGTTGCCGCATACTCCCATTCGGCTTCCGTGGGCAAGCGCTTGCCGGCCCAGCGGCAATAGGCTTCCGCCTCGTGGGCATTGATATGACACACCGGCTGTTCGGGCGGCAGCGGCACCCACTGCCCGAACCAGCGCAACGCCCATTGCCCCGCGGTGCCGCCGGCTGTCCGGCGCCAGCGCACCGGATGCGCCAGCCTGCTCTGTTGCAGCCATGCGCGTCCGTCGTCTGACCACCATTGATGGTCGCGGTAGCCGCCGGCGGCCACGAATTCCGCAAATGCGGCATTGCTGACGCAAGTGCGATCGATGTGGAAAGGGGCGATGTGGACCGGGTGGGACCACTTCTCGTTGTCGAAGACGAACCCGTCGCCCCCGATGGGCGACCCCATTGCGAACGTGTCGCCGCCTGCGGCTGCCGAGCCGGCGCCCGGCGCAATGGAAGGCATGCCGAGCGGGGCATGCAGCGGATAATCGAGCGTCTGGCGCATATAGGTCAGCGCCTCCGCATGCATGTCTTCGTGGAACAAGGCGAGCCGGAAGAAATAGAGCGCAGCGTCGGTATCGTCCGACGTGGCGAGCCTGGCGCGAACGTGCTCCAGCACGGCGGCTGCGTAGTCGCGAATCTCGGAGAGCCGGGGCAGCGCAAGATGCCATCGGTCCCGGTGGGCGACGCGCATGGAATCGAAGAGGCGGTCGGCGTCCGGCAGCATGGACGGGAGGCTGGCCACCCAGCAGCCGTCCTCGCCGGCACGTGGCTCCCGCAGCACCCATTGCTCCGTGAACCAGGCGATATGGGCATACTCCCACAAGGGCGGATTGATTCCCGCGTCATAAGGAACCTGCCATTGGGACGGCGGCAGCTCCTCAAGCACGGCCCAGGTGCGCCGGTGCGCATCGGCAAACGCCGCATCCAGCTCGAACTTGTTTATCCTTCTTGCTGCCGCCCCCTCAGAACCTGTCATCATGCGTCCTCCCAAGGCCACCGTCGCGATTATCAGTCCAGCGCTGCGCAAAGCCAACAATGGCAACTGGCAAACCGCCAATCGCTGGGCCCGGTTCCTGCAGGGGGACTACGATGTCACGCTGGCCGCTGAATGGTCGACGGCCAGCCAGGGCGGCGCCCTGCCCGACTGCCTGATCGCCCTGCACGCCCGGCGCTCGGCCGAGTCCATCGCCAGGTTTGCCGAGGCTTGTCCGGATCGTCCGCTGATCGTCGTGCTGACCGGCACCGATCTGTACCGCGACATCCGCACCGATGCATCGGCCCAGCGCTCGCTCGAACTCGCCACCCACCTGGTGGTGCTGCAGGACGAAGGGCTGGCCGAACTGGCGGCCGCGCATCGCGCCCGGTGCCGGGTGATCTACCAGTCTGCCCCGGCATGCGCGCCCGCGGCGCCCCGCCAGAATCACTTCGACGTCGTGCTGGTCGGCCACATGCGGGCGGAAAAAGACCCGCTGACGCCCATGCGCGCGCTCTCGCTGCTTCCCGACGATTCGCGCGTGCGCCTGATCCACATCGGCGGCGCGCTGGATGACGCCTATCGGCAGGAGGCCCTGGCGCTGGAAGCACGAGCCTGGCCCGGCGTGCGGCGCTATGTCTGGCTCGGAAACCTGCCCCATGACGAAACCCTGCAGCACATCCGGAAAGCACAGGCCATGGTGATCTCCAGCGCCATGGAAGGCGGCGCCAACGTGATCATCGAGGCCGTCGCCAGTGGCGTGCCGGTGCTGGCCAGCCGCATCCCGGGCAACGTCGGCATGCTGGGCCGTGACTACGAAGGCTATTTTCCGTTGGGTGACGCCGCGCAATTGGCGCTGGTGCTGGAACGCACCAGCCGGGATGCCGGGTTCCTGGACCGCCTGCGGCAGCAATGCGCAATTCGCGCGCCGCTGTTCGCGCCGGCGCGGGAACGGGCGGAAGTGAGTAAACTTGTCGCCGACGCCTTGAAACCAGAATGACTCGGAGCCCCGCAGTGGACCAGCCAAACAACGCAAAGATCAAGCTCACCGCCTTTTCCCACGGCGGCGGGTGTGGGTGCAAGATTGCCCCCGGTGTGCTTTCTGAAATCCTCAGGAATTCGGTCGGCTTCCCTGCTCCGGCAGCCCTGCTGGTCGGCAAGGAAACCAGCGACGACGCGGCGGTCTACCAGCTCAATGACAGCCAGGCCCTGATCGCCACCACGGACTTCTTCATGCCGGTAGTGGACGATCCGTACGATTTCGGGCGTATCGCCGCCACCAACGCCATCTCCGACGTCTATGCCATGGGCGGAACCCCGATCATGGCGCTGGCGCTGGTCGGCATGCCCATCGAGAAGCTGCCGCCTGAGGTCATCGGCAAGATCCTCGAAGGCGGCGAATCGATCTGCGCCCAGGCGGGCATCCCGGTCGCGGGCGGCCACACCATCGATTCCCTTGAGCCGATCTACGGGCTGGTGGTCCTTGGTCTGGTGCACCCGAACCGGGTCAAGAAGAACAGCGGCGCCAAGGCGGGCGACAAGCTGATCCTCGGCAAGCCGTTGGGCGTGGGCGTGTTGTCCGCCGCGGTGAAGAAGGACAAGCTCGACGCAGCCGGCTATCAGGAACTGATTGCCTGCACCACCAAACTCAACACGCCCGGCCGACTGCTGGCCGAAGTGCCGGCTGTCCACGCGCTGACCGACGTGACCGGCTTCGGCCTGCTCGGCCACCTGCTGGAGCTGTGTCGTGGCGCGGGCGTCGGCGCGCGGCTGGACATGGCGCGGATTCCACTGCTGCCGCGGGTCGAGCGCATGGCCGCCGAAGGGCTGGTGACCGGCGCATCGGGGCGCAACTGGGTCAGCTACGGCAGCGAGGTGGACCTGTCCACGTCGGTCGCGCCAAGCCAGCAGGCACTGCTGACCGATCCCCAGACCAGCGGCGGCTTGCTGGTGTCGTGCGCACCGGAAGCCGTGGACGAGGTCCTGGAGATCTTTAACCGGGAAGGCTTCGCAGACGCTGCCGTGATCGGAGAAATGACGCAAGGAGCCGCCCGTGTTGCCGTTGCTTAAGCGCCTTGCCGCGCTGACCCTGCTGGGCTTTGCCGGCCTCGCCAGTGCCCAGGCTGTCCTGAAGGTCTCGGCCATTCCCGACGAGTCCCCCACCGAACTGCAGCGCAAGTTCGCGCCGCTCGGCAACTACCTGGAGAAGGAAACCGGCATGAAGGTGAAGTTCGTGCCCGTCACGGACTACGCTGCGGTGGTCGAAGCGCTGGCCACCGGCAAGATCGACATGGCGTGGCTGGGCGGCTTTACCTATGTGCAGAGCAAGATCCGGACGAAGGGAGCCACCATCCCCATCGTCCAGCGCCAGGAAGATGCCGCCTTCACCAGCAAGTTCATCACCGCCGACAGCGCGATCAAGTCACTGGCCGACCTCAAAGGCCACACCTTCGTCTTCGGCGCGCCGTCCTCTACCTCCGGCCACCTGATGCCACGGCACTTCCTGCTGCAGGCGGGCATCGACCCGGACAAGGACTTCAAGACGCTCGCCTATTCGGGCGCCCACGATGCGACGGTGGCTTTCGTGCAGGCCGGCAGGGCCGACGCCGGCGTGCTCAATGCCTCGGTGTGGGACAAGCTGGTGGAGCAGCGCAAGGTGGATCCCGCCAAGGTCAGGGTATTTGCTGTCACACCGCCCTATTACGACTACAACTGGACCGTGCGCGGCGGGCTCGATCCGGCCTTGCGCAAGAAGCTGACCGAAGCATTCCTGCGGCTGGACCCGGCCAATCCCGAGCAGCGCGAGATCATGGCATTGCAGCGGACCGCCAGGTACATTCCCACCCGGCCCGAAAACTACGACGGCATCGAGGCCGCAGCCCGGGCCGCGGGCCTGATCCAGTGATGCCGGTCTGATGAGCTTCCGCCTGGACGCCGCCAGCGTCAGTTACGCCAACGGACAGCGTGCGCTCAGCCAGATCACGTTGGCGGCCAGCCGCGGCGAGCCCATCGCCGTCATCGGTCCGTCCGGAGCCGGCAAGACCTCCTTGCTGCGCTTGCTGGCAACGTCGCTGCGGCCAAGCGAGGGCCGTGTGGAGGTGCTGGAGCAAAGCCCCTGGGCGGTATCCGCCGCACGCCTGCAGCAGTTGCGCTGCCGCATCGGCATGGTGCACCAGGCGCCGCCGATGCCGCCGCGCCAGCGCGTGGTCACGGCCATCCTTGCCGGCCGCCTGGGCATCTGGCCCGCCTGGAAATCCTTGCTGTCGCTGGTCTATCCGGCAGACATCGATGGTGCCGGCGAACAGCTCGCCCGCCTTGAGCTGGCCGACCGCCTGTTCGACCGGTGCGACCAGCTCTCGGGCGGTCAGCTGCAGCGCGTTGGCGTCGCCCGCGTGCTTTACCAGCGCCCGGAATTGATCCTGGCGGACGAACCGGTCTCGGCAATGGACCCGGTGCTGGCCAACCTCACCCTGGGCGAGCTGCGCAGGGAAGCGGATACACGCGCGGTGCCCCTGGTCGCCAGCCTGCACGCAGTGGATCTGGCGCTGCGCTGGTTTCCCCGCATCGTCGGCCTGAAGGCGGGCGAGATCGCCTTCGACCTGCCGGCCGAGCGCGTCACCGACGCGCTGCTGCGCGAACTCTATGCCTCCGAAAGCGCATCGCCACCGGTACAGGGCAGCCAGGCCCTGACGAGCATCGCGGCAGGTGCGAGCGCCGCCATCGGTGGCGACACCCAACCCAGGCCGGCGTGCCGATGACCGCCCACCCGCGCGATCCCCAGGCGCTGCGGCGCGCCAGCGGCCTGGTGCTCGCGCTGCTTCTGCTGTGGCCATTGTTGCAGCTGTCCCGGTTCAGCCCTTCAGCCTTGTTCGACACCGGAAACCTCAAGGTGATGGGCGCCTTCGTGCGCAACTTCCTTCCCCCCGAGGTTTCGCCCGGATTCCTCGGGCTTGTGGTCAACGCCACGCTGGAAACGCTGGCGATCGCCACCGCGGGCATTGCGCTCGCCTTTGTGATCGCAACACCTCTGGCCGTGGCCTTGACGGGCAGCCTGTCGGTGTCGCGCATCGGCCCCGGCCGGGGACGCAAGCCGCGCATGGCGGTGCGCGCTGGCGTGCGCGCCCTGGTGCTGCTGCTGCGCGGGGTGCCGGAGTTGGTGTGGGCACTGGTCTTCGTGCGCGCCCTCGGCCTGGGGGCGGCGGCGGGCGTGCTCGCCCTGGCCATCACCTATGGCGGCATGCTGGCAAAGGTCTATGCGGAAATCCTCGAATCCAGCGACAAACGCGCCGTGGATGCCCTGCTTGGCAGCGGCAGCGGGCGCCTGGCGGCACTGTTCTATGGGCTGCTTCCCCATGCCTCGCAGGAGCTGGTCTCGTACACCGTCTACCGCTGGGAATGTGCCATCCGGGCTTCCGTGGTCATGGGCTTCGTTGGCGCCGGCGGACTTGGGCAGTTGATGGACCAGGCCATGAAACTGCTCAACGGCGGGGAAGCCGCGACCATCCTGCTAGTGTTCCTGCTGCTGGTCCTGCTGGCGGACGCGCTCAGCGCGCACCTGCGCAAGCTGCTCGACTGAATCATGGCGCACAAGGTCAAGGCCGCTCAATTCTGCATGCGCTGCCTGCTCACCCTGATCGCGGTGGCCGCCGCGGTTTCGGGCAGCTTCGCGTATCTGTCGCTCGATCTGGGCCAGCTTTTTTCCGCGGACGCTGCAGCCGAGATGGCGCGCTTCCTGCTGACGTTCTTCCCGCCGCAGCTGTCACCCGCTTTTTTGGCCAGAACCGCTGGCAGCATGCTCGAAACGCTCGCGGTTTCCGCAGTGGGCACGCTGTGTGCGGCGGTGCTGGGTTTTGGCCTGGCACTACCGGCTTCCGGGCTCTACGGCGATGCGCTGCGCGCCTTGTCGCGCTTGCTACTGAACCTGTTGCGCTCGATCCCCGAGCTGGTATGGGCTGCCCTGACCGTACTCGCAGTCGGCCTTGGACCGTTTGCCGGCACCCTCGCCCTGGCACTGCATACCGCGGGCGTGCTCGGTCGCCTATTCGCCGAGGCGCTGGAGAATGCGCCGCGCGCACCCGCCCGCGCGCTGATGGAAGGGGGCACTCCTGCCGCGCTGGTCTTCATGTACGGGACGCTGCCCTGCGTATGGCCCCAGTTTCTGGCCTACATCCTGTACCGCTGGGAAACGAATATCCGCGTGGCGGCAATCCTTGGCTTTGTCGGCGCCGGCGGGCTTGGGCAGATGTTGTATTTCGAGCTGTCCCTGTTCCATCTGCCCCAGGCTTGCACGGTGATCATCGCCATGCTTGCCCTGGCGGCCGTGGTCGACACGGCCAGCGCGATCATGAGGGGTGGCCGGCATTCGTGAAGCGGCGCCGGCGACGCTTGCGGTTACCCCCTACGTCCACGAATCATTGTTGCGCCCTCCGCCCAGATGCTGGTGACTGACGCAACGACAGGCCAGACGTTTCGCAAGCCGGTCACGCTGGAGAAGGATGAGGGCAATCGTCCGGGGACGATGCTGGATAGCCTTGCCGCGCTGAAGCCCGTGATCGACGACGGCGTGATTACGGCCAGCAACGCCAGTCAGCTCTCGGATGGCGCGAGTGCCGCCGCCCTGTTCGAGATCGCGTAAGCGGCAAGCGGAGCACCAGGGACGGCCTCGCACAGGCCGGACTGTCCTGTGCGAGGCCGATTATGCAATGCCTGCTCCGCTCGACCTGCTCCTCCGGGTGCCAAGGGGGTCACAAGCGAATGATCACGCTCTTCAGTTGCGTGTAGTGCGCGAGCGCCTCGACGCCCTGTTCGCGTCCGTGCCCGCTCTGCTTGAAGCCACCGCAAGGCGTTTGCACAAAGCCGCCGCTGTACTCGTTCACGACGATCCGGCCGGCCTCGAGCGCGCCGGCTACGCGATGGACACGGCCGATGTCGCGGCTCCAGATGCCGGCAGCCAGCCCATAGTCGGAGTCGTTCGCGATGCGGATGGCGTCTGCTTCGTCCTCGAAGCGGATAACGCTGAGCACGGGCCCGAAGATCTCCTCACGCGCAATCTCCATGTCGTTTGTGACTCCCAGGTAAACAGTCGGTTCGATGAACCAACCCTCCCCCGCTTCCAGCGCTTGCGCTGCACGGCCCCCCACGGCCGGAACGAGGCCGAGGCGGCGGGCCGCGTCGAAGCTTTCCCGGACCTTGTCGAACTGGGCGCGGGTCGTCATCGGTCCATAGGAGGCCTCAGCGTCTGGCCCGACGCGCACGCCCGCGACCGCTGCGAGCAGCTTGTCGACAAAGGCATCGTGGATTGACGACTGTACGAGCAGGCGCGTGCCGGCGGCGCACCACTGTCCGCCGTTCCAGATGAAAGCGGTAGTGCATCCCTTCGCCGCGGCATCAAGATCGGCGTCATCGAAGACGATATTGGCCGACTTCCCGCCCAATTCCAGCGTCAGCGGCAGCACCCGGTCAGCGGCGATCCGTCCGAGTTCCCTGCCCGCACGCGTGCTGCCCGTGAACGAGATCTTGCGCACGTCGCGGTGCCCGGCCATTGCCGGCCCGAGCGACGGCCCGGTGCCGACCACGACATTGAGGACGCCGGGCGGCAGTCCCGCCGCCTCTGCCAGCTTCGCGAAGGCAATCAGCGAGCCGGATGTGAATTCCGACGGCTTGGCCACGATCACATTGCCCGTGGCAAGCGCGGGCGCAATTGCGCGGGCGGCCTGGTGCAGCGGTGCATTCCACGGGAGGATCACGCCGATCACGCCAAACGGGTCGCGTCGCGTGTAGACGTGATAGTCCGGACCGGCGTTGATGACCTCGCCATCCATCGTATTGACGATTCCGCCGTAGAACTCGAAGTACTGGGCGATGAGCACCATCAGTTGCGGCATCTCGCGGCCCGGCTTGCCGGTCTCGGCGCTCTCGATGCGGCCCAGCGTACCGACGCTGTCGCGCACCGCGCGGCCTATCTCCACCAGAATGCGGCCGCGCTCGGCGGGGCGCATGGCGCGCCAGGCGGGCAGCGCCGCCATCGCCGCGCCAACGGCGGCGTCCATATCGGGCTTGCCGCTGTCGGCCACCTCGCATAGCGCGTTACCGGTGCGCGGATCCGTCTTCTCGATATACCGGCCTGTCGATGGCGGCAGATCCTTCCCGTTGATGTAGTTCAGCACCCTGTTCATGGCTTCCTCGAAAAAGAATTGACTGGAGGCGTCGCGGTCGCGCAGTGCCTCATGATTGCCCGCAGGCTGGCCCGATCGTGGCCCCCGCCAGCTTCTCGAGCTGTTGGACGACTCGGGTCATGTCGTCGCTTCCCGCGCCGTCGGCCACGGCCACATCGAAGAACTGCTTGACGACGGCGGACGCGAACATCGGTGCGCCTACAGCCTCGGCCTCGCCGAGAGCCAGGCGCATGTCCTTGCGCATGAGGTCCATGCGAAAGCCGAAGTCGAATTTGCGCGACAGGACTATATCGGCAAGCAACGTCTGGACAGCAAAGCCGCGAGCCGTAGCGCTTCTCGACAGGACCCGGAGGATCGCTTCCGCCGGGATGCCTGCCTTCACACCGAACAGCACGGCTTCCGCGGCGGTGACCAGCGCCGAGCCTGCGATCATGTTGTTGACGAGCTTGAGCGTTTGCCCCAGCCCTGGCTGCGCGCCGAGATACGCGACGTCGCCGGCGAATGCCTCGAATGCCGGTCGCGCAATGGCAAATGCCCCGGCATCGCCCGAGACCATCACGCTCAGCGAACCCGCCTCGGCACCCGCCACGCCGCCGGCCAGCGGCGCGTCCAACGCCTCGATGCCGTGCACCGACAACTCGGCCGCGACCCGGCGCGCCACGGTCGGACCGGTTGTCGAATGGTCGACGAAGACCTTCACCGCGCTGGCGCCCGCGACGCCGCCCGCGCCTACGGCGACCTGCTCGACAATATCGGGCGTAGGCAGGCAAGCCATGACCACTTCCGCGCGCTCTGCAACGTCGCGCACGCTGGCGCCGCGCGTCGCCCCGATGCGAACGAGGTCATCGACCGCCTGCGCGTTGCTGTCGAATACCGTCACCGGCAATCCCCGGTGAACCAGATGCCGGGCCATGTGCCTTCCCATGGCACCCAAGCCGATAAAGCCGAACGTCGTCATGCAGTGTCTCCTGGCGCTGCCGGTACAGCGCAGTCTTGTCGTGGTATCGATGGTGCGACACGCGCCATCTGCGTGTGCCATCGGATACTAGGGGCGCCGCGGCGCCGCTTCAATCGACATTTCGGGCCGGTTCGATTGAGTTCCTCTCAAGCACGCGTCCCGCTTCATGCCACATCGTTCCCCGGCGATTTCCGCCGCTCCGTCACTTGCTGAAAGCTCAAACGTAATCGGAGAAAAAGTCGTTTGAACGCGCCACTCTTCCCCTCCTACGATGCGCGAACGTGCCGTGGGCCATGCGCCCAGGGACGCCAGTGCGCCATGCCCCTGGGCGGCGCGATACCACACAACATGATTCAAGGAGACGGCATGGAAACGACCCTGCCAGCAGATGCAGTCGATCGCACGAATCCCCTCACCCGCACGCAGAAGAAGGCGATCGCGGCAGCGACGCTCGGTACCATCGTGGAGTTCGCCGACTGGGTGATCTACGCTACCTTCGCCTCTCTGTTCTCGCGCCACTTCTTCCCCGCCGACAATGAAATGGTGTCGCTGCTGTCGGCATTCGCCGTGTTCGCAGTCGGCTTCATCATGCGGCCCGTCGGCGGCGCCGTGCTGGGCGCGTATGCCGACCGGCATGGGCGCAAGAGGGGTCTGACGCTCTCCGTGGCGCTGATGGCCGGCAGCACCGTGGTGATCGCGGTCTGCCCCGGCTACGTGGCCATCGGCATGGCGGCGCCCGTCATCCTGGTGCTGGCCCGGCTGGTGCAGGGTTTCGCGGCCGGCGGGGAATTCGGATCGGCCTCGACATACCTTGTCGAGTCGGCCGCGCCTTCGCGCCGCGCCTTCGCCGGTTCCTGGCAGTACTTCGGCATCAATGCCGGTGTCCTGGTAGCCGCCCTGATCGGCTACGTGCTGACACGCGCGCTCGATGCGCAGGCGATGGCGGCGTGGGGCTGGCGGCTCGGATTCGCGATCGCAGGCCTGATGGGGCTGGTGGCGCTATGGATCCGGCAGTCGGTGGCGGAAACGGAGGCCTTCCAGCGCAATGTCGCCCACCGCGCCGCCGCACACCCCTCGCTGCTGGTCGTCACCAGGCACTGGCGGGCGTCGCTGCGCGTGGTCGGCATCGCCATGGCAGGCAACCTGTCGCTCTACCTCTGGCTAGTGCTGTTCCCGACCTTGGCGCATGTGCGGACCGGTCAAAGCCTCCAGGATGCCTTCAGTGCCAGCGTGATCTCCATCGTCCTGTCGCTGGTGGCGATTCCGCTCATCGGCAAGCTGGCGGACAGCGTCGGACGCAAGCCTGTCCTGCTCGTGTTCGCCGGAGGCTCGGCATTGTTCGCCTGGCCCGGCCTGCATTTCCTGGCCAATGATTTCTGGTTGTCGACCGCCATCGTCAGCGTGGGCATGCTGCTCTCGTGCGGCTATGCCTCTACCGCCGCGGCGGTCATGGCCGAACAGTTTCCCGCTGAGGTACGCGCAACCGGCGTGGGGCTGCCCTATGCCGTCTCGGTGACGTTGTTCGGCGGCACCCTGCCGTACATCATGACGTCGATGTCGAATGCGGGCTGGGCCGACTACAGCTGGGTCTATATCGCCGCAGTCTGCGCGGCGAGCTTTCTCGTGTACGCCTTCATGCCGGAGACGAAGGGAAAAATCCTGGACTAGACGATGCCACGGTGCGAGCAGAGTGCGCCCCGGCGGGCATGACATCGACCGCATTGGGCGCAGCTGCCAGCCGCGTCGCCCAGGCGATCGCACAACTGGAGCAGCATCTGGGCGTTCGCCTGCTCCACCGCACCACGCGCAACCTGGCGCTTACCGAAGAAGGACAGCGCCTGCCCGAGAACACCCAGCCGGCGATCGCGGCGCTGGACCGGGCACTGGCCATTGCCCGCGAAGCCAAGGACGACATTGCCGGCCCCTGCGCATCGTGGGTCCAAAGTCGTCTTTCGCGCCCATCCTCATGCCGGTGCTCGATAAGTTCTGCCGGACGTATCCCGACATCCAGCCAGACATCCAGCTTGACGACGGCATTGGCAACTGGGTATTGGATCGCATGGATGTCGGCTTCAGGATCGGCATTTCGCCGAACGAGGGCGTGATCGGCCGCCAGTTGTTCCTGATCCAGATGATCGTGTGCGCTGCACCGGCCTACCTGGCTAGCCACGGCGTTCCCGCCACACTGGACGACCTGGTCGCCCACCGATGCGCTGTTTTTCGACACCCCGCAACCGGCACGGTATCGCCCTGGTATTTGACGGTAGATGGCAAGCTCGAGCACAGGCTGATGTCCCCGGCATTCTCGACCAACGACACCGAACTCGAACTGCAGGCCGTGCTCGCCGGGCAAGCGATCGGCCAGCTCGCAAACTTCTCCGCGGCGGCACACATCCGTGCCGGCAGACTGGTACCCGTGCTGCTCCAGCACATGAGTGCTCACATCGGACTGCACATCTACTACGGAAGCCGCACCGCACAACCGAAGCGCGTGCGGGAATTTCTGGATCTGGCGATTTCGCGCCTGCTTGATTCCCCTGACTTCGTATTGACTGGAAAGGAACTCGGGACTGCATCGCGGGGCTGGCGGGATGCGCAGCGGCGGGGGAAGTGAAAGCGAAGATGGGTTCGGAACGGCTACCGCCGGACCAGGCGTTGGCCGAATAACAAACGAACGGGAAGCGCAGGCAGTAATATGAGCGTTCCCTCCCCCATTGGAAGTGCCGCGATGCAAGTACTGGTTGACGCAGACGCCTGCCCGGTTGTCGTCAAGGAAATGTTGTATCGGGCCGCACAACGTGTCGAAGTGTGCGTCACGCTGGTTGCCAACAAGTACATGCGCACGCCGCCTTCGCGCTTCATCAAGTCACTGCAAGTGCCTGCGGGCTTCGACGTCGCCGATGACCGTATCGTCGAGCTGGTCAGCAGCGGGGACCTCGTGATTACCGCGGACATCGTTCTTGCCGCCGCCGCCCTCGACAAGGGCGCCTATGTGCTCGACCCGCGAGGAAGCTGGTTCAGCCGTGAGAACATCCAGGAGCGCCTGACGATGCGCGAGGTGATGGAACAACTCCGCAACTCGGGCGTGGATACCGGCGGACCGGCACCGTACGCCCAGCAGGACAGCAAGGCGTTCGCTGGCCAATTGGACCGCTTCCTGGCACGCCATGCGCCGCCGGGCGGCGCCGCCTGAGGCATGTGGCCACAGCAACGCAATAGTGAGCCTAAGATGTTCGGCACGGGCCGGTGGCTTAAAGGAATCTCGGATGGCGGCGGTGGCCATCCTGTGTCCCTTTTTTTCGCTTCGCAGAGCGAATGAATGTGCGTCGAATGGCGTCTGCCGCGCAGTCCAGCCATTCTCGTCAGCGCAGTCTCGTTAATTCCGGTTCCTGGGCGGGCGCACGGCGACGTCATCAGCTAATTTGTCATTGTTTTTTCGGAAAACGCAGTCTGACGAATCCGGTTCCCCACACTACGGCGCTCCCCTCCTCTGTGGCAGTGCTTCCGCTCAGCTAGTCGGACACCGGGCCAGGCAGTTTGGCGATCACCTTGATCTCAAACTGGAAGCCGTAGAGCCATGTCACGCCGACCCCCGTCAGCGTCGGGTATGGCGCATCGCCCCAATGTTCTCTGACGACCGTCCAGATTCGCTCGAAGTGCTTCTCGGGGTCGACAATGAAGACCGTCACGTCGACCACATCCTTGAAGGTGCAGCCCGCCGCTGACAGGATCGCGTCAAGGTTGTCGAACGCGAGCCCGACCTGTGCCTCCAGATCGGGCTCGGGCGAACCGTCTGGCCGGCTGCCCACCTGGCCTGAAGCAAACAGAAAGCCGTTGGAACGAATGGCAGGCGAGTACCGGTTGCGCTCGTATAGCGCTTGCCGCCCCGCCGGAAACACAACGTCACGTGCAGACATGGGTCTCTCCCTTGGATGGAATTGAGTCAGTGAATTTACTGCGCAGCGCAGACACTGTAGAGGTCCGCTCCTCGCGAATAAACGAGCGAGACGTACAATCACTGTTTGCAATTACCAAACAATGGTCGAGACATCGGGGGGCAGACGTGGACCGTTTTGACGCCCTGCAGGCCTTCGTCCGCGTGGTCGAGGCCGGCAGCTTCACCAAGGCAGCGCAGACGCTGCAGATCAGCAAGACCACCGTGACTCAGTTGATTCAACAACTGGAGGCCCGACTGCGCGTCAAACTCCTCAATCGCACCACCCGGCAGGTCAGCGTGACGCCCGATGGCGCTGCCTATTACGAGCGTGCGGTGCGGCTACTTGCCGACCTGGAAGACGCCGACACGAGCCTGTCGACTGCGTCCACTTCCCCGCGGGGACGCTTGCGGGTGGATGTGCCCAGCCCGTTCGCACTCAGGATCCTTGTGCCCGCGCTGCCGACGTTTTATGCGCGCTACCCCGATATTCAGCTTCACATCGGCGTCAGCGACCGGATGGTGGACGTGATTGGCGACAACGTGGATTGCGTATTGCGGGGTGGGGAGTTGACCGATTCCTCCTTGCAAGCGCGCCGCGTGGGCGAGCTACGGCTCGGTGTCTACGCAGCCCCCGGCTATCTCGAGCAAGCGGGCACGCCAATGCATCCGGGCGAGCTGCAAGACACCCACCACCGCATCGTCGGATTCCTGGGAGCCAGCAGCGGCAAGGTCGCAGCGGTTACGATGCAACGCGAAGGCGAGAGCATCAGTGTCCGAGGCCGCTATCTGGCCGCGCTCGATGATGGCAATGCCTATCTCGCGGCGGGTCTCGCCGGCGTAGGTGTCCTTTGGCTGCCGCACTACATGGCCCGGGAATATGTGGCGCGCGGCGAGCTAGTGCCGGTCTTGGAGAGCTGGCGCCTCGACCCCATGCCCATGTACGTGGTATATCCGCCAAACAGGCACGTCAGCATGAAGCTTAGGGTGTTTATTGATTGGGTGGGCGAATTGATGGAACGCCACGTATCGCGTTTGCCCCTGCACCATCCATGAATCGCGCGATGTTGCGGCAGCGCTTTTTATCAGGCAGTCTGGCCGCGGCGGAGAGTGGCCCGCAGGCGGATCGGATTAACCGTCCGTTTCAAGACCCATGGAATGACCGGATCACCCACGCATCCGCAACAGATCAGCGTAAGAAACCAGCTTGCGTTTCTCGTTAGCAAGCGTCTTTCGTTTGGACGCCGAGCGGGTTGGTTGGCCGCGCTCGAACTTGGCGGCGGCGCGTGCGTCCTCCCGCGCGTAGGCCCGCGCGGTCCTGGCTTCCGCCTTCAGGCGTTCAGCCTCCAGCCGCGCAGCAGTGCGTTCCTCTCGGGCAACATCTTGCACGGCCGACATGATTTCGGCTCTTAGCAGATCGCGCCTTTGCCTGGCAGCGGCACGGGCAGCCTGCAATTGCTCTTTCCTCTGTCGCAGCCAGTCTTTCCCGTTGACCGGCGCAGGCCTGGCCTCTGGCGGCACGCTCAGGCGCAAAGCCCTGCTGGTTGAAACTCTCTCAGTCGGCGGCGCGCGCCGCGCATCCTGCTTCGCATCACTCACGCTGCATCACTCTCCCAGCACCACATAGCTGCGGCCCATGCGTCACTGGTTGAAGTCCGTAAACTCATGCCAGCAACCTTACCATAGGACTGCATCTCGGGCCTGGAGCGTCCAGCCTCCTTTTACTTGGCGGCATGAATCGCTTAAACATGTGGGCTTTCGCCGTCACCGCGCGGTAAGTGCCGCGATATCGCGTACGCCGCCGTCGATCACCAGTGCGGCAATACCCGCCGCCTCGGCCGCGACCGTCAGCACTTCGCCCCAATAGCCAGCAAACGAATTTCCTGGATCGATCGAAGGCCAGCCACGGGGCGCGTTCTTATAAGAACCAAAAAAAAGCCGCTCCAAAGAGCGGCCTTATCGGCAAACGAAGCAAAGCTTCGCCCCGGGATCAGTCATCCAGCAACGACAAGTCCCGCACAGCCCCCTTATCCGCCGACATCACCAGCTTGGCATAAGCCTTCAGCGCAGCAGACACCTTGCGCGGACGCGCCTTGGCCGGCTTCCACCCCCTGGCGTTCTGCTCTTCGCGGCGGCTCGCCAGTTCCTCGTCGGACAGCAGCACGTTGATGGTGCGGTTGGGAATGTCGATGCGGATCTTGTCGCCGTCGCGCACCAGGCCGATGGCGCCGCCGGCCGCAGCTTCGGGCGAGCAGTGGCCGATGGACAAACCCGAGGTGCCGCCGGAGAAGCGGCCGTCGGTCAGCAGCGCGCAGGCCTTGCCCAGGCCCTTGGACTTGATGTAGCTGGTCGGGTAGAGCATCTCCTGCATGCCGGGGCCGCCCTTGGGGCCTTCGTAGCGCACGATCACCACGTCACCGGCCTTGACCTTGTCGTTGAGGATGTTCTCCACCGCCTCGTCCTGCGACTCGGTGACGTGGGCCGTGCCTTCGAACACGAGGATGCTCTCGTCCACGCCGGCGGTCTTCACCACGCAGCCGTCGAGCGCGATATTGCCCGTCAGCACCGCCAGGCCGCCTTCCTTGGAGAAGGCGTGCTCGTAGGAGCGGATGCAGCCCTCGGCGCGGTCCAGGTCCAGGCTGGGCCAGCGCGTGTTCTGGCTGAACGCCGCCTGGGTGGGAACACCCGCCGGGCCGGCCAGGTAGAAGTTCCTGACGGCTTCGTCCCGGGTCCGGCTGATGTCCCACCGCTCCAGCGCGTCCCTGAGCGTGGGGGCATGCACCGTGGGCACGTCAGTGTGCAGCTTGCCGGCGCGCTCCAGCTCGCCCAGGATGGCCATGATGCCCCCTGCGCGGTGCACGTCTTCGATGTGGTACTTGTTGGTGTTGGGCGCCACCTTGCACAGCTGCGGCACCACGCGCGAGAGGCGGTCGATATCGGTCATGCTGAAGTCGATGTCGGCCTCGCGCGCGATCGCCAGCAGGTGCAGGATGGTGTTGGTGGAACCGCCCATGGCAATGTCCAGCGTCATGGCGTTCTCGAACGCCTTGAAGCCTACCGAGCGCGGCAGGATGCGCTCGTCTTCCTGCTCGTAGTACTGGCGCGCCAGTTCCACGATGCGGCTGCCCGCGCGCTTGAACAGCTGCTCGCGGTCGGCGTGGGTGGCCACCACGGTGCCGTTGCCGGGCAGCGACAGGCCCAGCGCCTCGGTCAGGCAGTTCATGGAGTTGGCGGTGAACATGCCCGAGCACGAACCGCAGGTGGGGCAGGCGGAGCGCTCCACCTCGGCCACGTCGGCGTCGGAATAGGCGCTGTCGGCGGCGATCACCATGGCGTCCACGAGGTCGAGCTTCTTGAACTCCATGGCCTTGGTGACGGGGTTGGCCAGGCGCGTCTTGCCGGCTTCCATCGGGCCGCCGGAGACGAAGATCACCGGGATGTTGAGCCGCATTGCGGCCATCAGCATGCCCGGGGTGATCTTGTCGCAGTTGGAGATGCACACCATGGCGTCGGCGCAGTGCGCGTTGACCATGTACTCCACCGAGTCCGCGATGATGTCGCGGCTGGGCAGCGAATACAGCATGCCGTCGTGGCCCATGGCGATGCCGTCATCGACCGCAATGGTGTTGAACTCCTTGGCCACGCCGCCCGCGGCCTCGATCTCGCGCGCGACCAGCTGGCCCAGGTCCTTCAGGTGCACGTGCCCGGGCACGAACTGGGTGAAGGAATTGACCACCGCGACGATGGGCTTGGAAAAATCTTCGTCTTTCATGCCGGTGGCGCGCCACAGCGAGCGCGCCCCCGCCATGTTGCGGCCGGCGGTGGAGGTTTTGGAACGGTATGTGGGCATTTTTATTGCTAAAGAAATATCGCAGAAAGGAAGCGGGCCACAGGAATAAGGACCCTTGCGCGCCCGTGCGAACAACCTCTTGAGCTGCGCCCTGGGCAAAGGCGCAATTATCCCACACCGCCCGGGCCGTCTTGCCACCACGCGCCGGTCCCGCCTGAGCCCCCCGGGACGGCGAGAAGTTGCCTAGGCTAGACGGATCCCGATAAAGCTATGGGAGGACCGGAAATGGCTGCCGCGAAATCCACCCGCCGGCCGGCAAAGGGCCGCGCCAAAGCTGGCGCCAGCAAGGGGCGGCGCTGGTCACAGCAGGTAACAGAGCACAGCGACGCGCTGGACCTCGAACCGCACATCTTCGCCTCGGACAACCCCGAGGAAATTGCCGCCTCGCTCAAGCGTTCCGCCGTGAGCAGCCGGCGCCGCAAGGGCACGGCGTTCCAGTCGGCGATGTCGATGCTCAATTTCTACATCAATCGTGCCGGCCGCCATCTGCCCAGGGCGCGTCGCGCCACGCTGGAAAAGGCCAAGGGCAAGCTGCGCGAAGCGTTCGGGCGGCCACCTTAGGCAGGCGCTACGTGCCCCACCTGGCTTGCGCGACGGCGTTTTCGCGCCAATGCTTGTTCCTATGTCACCTGCACGGAGCCTGATCATGGACAGAAAAAGCGAACTGCAAGCCACCGTGGACGCCCTGGCACAAGCGGGCAAAGGGTTGCTGGCGGCCGACGAGAGCGGGCCGACCATCGCCAAGCGGTTCGAACGCATCGGCGTGGAGTCGAGCGAGGAAAACCGCCGCGCGTGGCGCAACCTGCTCTTGTCGAGCCCAGGCCTTGGAAAGTTCATCAGCGGCGTGATCCTGTACGAGGAAACCCTGGGCCAGCGCGCCGACGATGGCACGCCGCTGCCGGAACTGGCGGCGCGCCAGGGCATCGTGCCCGGCATCAAGGTGGACAAGGGCAAGATCGCACTCGCCCTGGCACCCGGGGACGAGGTCACCGAGGGTCTCGACGGGCTGGCCAAGCGGCTTGCCGGCTATCGCCAGCAGGGCGCGCGCTTTGCCAAGTGGCGTGCGGTCTACAACGTGTCGGACAAGTTGCCGGGCTGGGCTGCCGTCCAGGCCAATGCGGAAGCGCTGGCACGCTATGCCGCGATCTGCCAGGAAGCAGGCGTGGTACCCATCGTCGAGCCCGAGGTGCTGATGGACGGCGCGCACTCAATGGCGCGTTGCGCCGAGGTCACCGAGGCCGTGCTGCATGCAGTCTTTCATGCCTTGCACCGGCATGCGGTGGTGCTCGAGCACATGCTGCTGAAGCCGAGCATGGTGCTGCCCGGCAAGGAGGCCGGGCACGCGGCCCCGGCCGAGGTCGCCATGCAGACCGTGCAGGTGCTCAGGCGCACGGTGCCGGCGGCGGTGCCGGGCATCTTCTTCCTGTCCGGCGGCCAGACGCCCACCGAGGCCACCGTCAATCTGGACGCCATGAACCGGCTTGCCCCGCTGCCCTGGCGATTGTCCTTCTCCTACGGGCGCGCCTTGCAGGAGCCGCCCCTGCTCGCCTGGCGCGGCGACGCCGCCAACGCCGCGCAAGCGCAACGGGTGCTGCTGCAGCGCTCACGGCTGAATGCCATGGCCTGCCTGGGTCAATACGACGAGGCGCAGGAGAACGCCGCAGGCTGAGCTTGCCGATGCGCCTGCGCTCCTTCGGCGCAGGCGCGCAGCCCCGCAGCCAGCGCGGCAAATTCCGCATACGCCAGTGCCCGCGATCCTGGCTCGCCTCAGCAACTGGATACTGATGTGGACAGGCCGGCCGACCGGTACCGGCCCAGTTCCGGTCAGTCGGTACGTGAACTACGGGCGCCCCGTTCGGAAAGGAAGCGGGCCTCTGAATGGAAAGCTGCGAAGCGCAACTCGGGGGCTACGTGCCCCCAAAAGGGAAACGCCCCTAAAGGCGCGCTTCTCAACAGACTTCACCCGGCACCCGAGGGACAACAAGCATCAGTCTTTGGCGGCCAGTGCGGACTCGGGGGCGCGCCGGAAGCTGATGGCGAGCCGGTTATAGGCGTTCATCAGGCTGATAGCCATCGTGAGGTCAGCGAGCTCTTTCTCGTTGAACGCCGCGGCCGCGACTTGGAATTCCTCCTCGGGCACGTGTGTGTCCGCCACCAGGGTGACCGACTCGGCCCATGCGAGTGCGGCCTTTTCGCGGTGAGTGAACAACGGCCCCGCTTCGCGCCAGGCTTGCACGAGCGCAAGCTTCTCGGGCGTAGCGCCCTTCTTGATCAGGTCACGGGTATGCATGTCCAGGCAATAAGCGCACGCGTTGATCTGGCTCACGCGCAGATAGACCAGCTCGACGAGGACGTCTTCGAGGCCCGACTGCATGACATAGCCGTACACGCCGCCAAATGCCTTCACACCGCCTGGCGATGCTTTGGTGTAATCCAGTCTCATTTCAAACTCCTACTTGTCGTTGATCGTCAGTTCCTTGTCGTCTGAATCGACGACAAACACGGCGAGCAGTTTTGCCGGCTTGGTCTTGCTCGCATTGCGGCTCACCGGATGGCGTGCGCCTGGCTCCTCGAAGAAGCTCTCACCAGCCTTGTATACGCGTTCCGGCTCGTCGTTCACCTTGCTGGCGACGCTGCCCGAGACGACGTATGCATAGATGAATGACGACTTGGCATGGGTATGAGGATGCGAAGCGCCTCCGGGCGGATAAAGGACCTCCACGGCGATGAGCGACTTGCCCGGGATGTTGGGAATCGCCCGGGAGAAATTCGGCTTGACCGTATCGCCAACGGTGTGTGCAGCGGCAGCCCCGGCGAAGGCGATGCTCGTAGCCGCGACGAGAGAGCGAAGAATGCGCTGAAGTTTCATGTTTATCTCCTGTGAGGCTAGAATCATGCTCTCCCGGAGGTTCATAAAAAAGAACCAAAAATTCAATTTCCTGATGTACCAGAGGCTATGGGACTCCTGGATCTGAAGCTTGACCGCGCGTCGAAAACTTCACTGGCGGAGCAGATTCGGCTCGGCATTACCGGCGCCATTGAGAACGGGGTACTCGTTCCCGGTGCCAGACTGCCGTCCTGGGTAGATCTTGCCGCACAACTCGGGGTTGCCCGAGGCACCGTCAAGACTGCATATGAGCGGCTGGCCGACGCACAACTGGTCGTTTCATCGCGCGCTTGGGGGACCAGAGTCTCTGAGCATGCTGCCGTCGCGAGCCCGATCACGGAGCGTGCGCGTTCCATCGAGTCTGATCTGCGATCCGAGCTGTACCAGCATTTCCTGCCCGGACCTGCGGTCTTTCAAATGGGCGTGCCGGCATCGGACTGCTTCCCGGCTACATTGTTTTCGCGGCTGCGAGCCCGTGCGGCACGCGACGAAGTCGAAGCGCCTGCAGCGTATCCGGACCCAAGAGGCGAACATGAACTCCGACGAGAGATTGCAGCGCATCTGGCCCTGGCACGCGGCATTGAATGCCAGCCCTCACAGATTTTCATTACGGCGGGATGCTCAGGGGCGCTCGGTGTGGCGCTGCGAGTGATTCAGGCCGAAGGCCGGACGGCATGGGTCGAGAACCCGGGATTTTTTCCCAGCCGCAGGGCATTGGAAATTTCCCGGCTCGCAACGGTTCCCATCCCGGTAAACGAAGAAGGCATTGATGTCAGCTACGGTGAAACGCACGCACCAGATGCCGCGGTGGCTTTGGTCACCGCGGGCCAACAAGCGCCTCTGGGTCCTACCTTGTCGCTCGCTCGTCGGGTGCAGATCCTCGACTGGGCGACACGCGCGGATGCCTGGATCATCGAAGACGATTACCTGGGCGAACTCCAGCTGACACGCCGCGCGGCTCCCGCATTGGCGTCACTCGATCGTGCGGGGCGGGTGATTCATATCGGGTCCTTCAGCAAGACCATCAGTCCGACGCTGCGGCTTGGATTTGTCGTGGTGCCGGCCTCCCTGGTAGCCCGATTCGATGAAGCCGTGGCCTGCCTTGCTTCAGCGCCCGGACCGGCAGTGCAAATGGCAACTGCTGAATTCATGCGGGATGGGCACTATATCCGACACTTGCGTCGGATGAAGCGCATCTATGCAGGCCGAAGCCATGCACTGCTGGCTGCGCTGAGGTCCAGGGGATTCCAGGCCTATCCGGCCGGACTTGCCGTGGTGATGAGGCTTCCCGATGGCGCCGACGACAAGACGATCGCTCGGGAAGCCTATGCCTACGGCCTTGCGCCCGCCCCGTTGTCGGGGTGGTATTGCTCGGCGTCTACGCAGCGATCGGGACTGCTCCTTGGTGTTGCGACAGCGATTGAACAGCAGCTGCCGGCTGCCTGTGATCGCTTGCAACACCTGATCAGCAAGTTCTCCTAGCGCAAAGGCACTGACAGCACATGGGAACGGTGGTACACGAATTCTTCAGCTTTTTGGTGCTTTTTTAAGTCCCAGGACCAGAAAAAATGGCGTTCACTGAACCGCCCCGGATTTTGAGGAGGCTCCAATCGTTGAGAGAATGGAGCCATGAGGAAGTCAGTGAAGTTTTCCCCC
>NZ_JBYSZW010000021.1:0-109127 GCF_058787575.1 Cupriavidus sp. FW305-3-2-15-C-LB2 | reverse complement strand
GGTGCGTTGCTTTGGTCCAGCACCTTGGTGAAGGGCTTGGTCCAGTGCAGCAGCTCGCGCGCGTGGCGCGCCCAGAAGCCTTCATAGTCACGCTCGGCTTCGTCGCACAGCGCCTGGTAGGCCTCCATGCCGGGGATCGCGGCCTGGCTGGCGAAGCCTTCGGGCGGGTTGAACACGCGATGCTCTTGCATCACCGATTCGATGGCGGACATAGGTTTGTCTCCTGATTTTGGACTGGCTTTGGCTGCCACGTTACGCCCGACGGCTTACTTAAACCTGACGGTAAGACCTGACGGTGGGCCGGGGCGTGCCTGCAACTTGTTGCAATGCAGCGGGAAAAATCCACGCACGCGCCGCGAAAGTGCAGCCTTCTCCATTAGGCTAGCACAGCTATAATGCCGCGAGTTCCATACCTGATCGCGGCGCTTACCCTTGCCGCTCCCGCCGGCTCAGCACCGGCCGCGCCAAGGCGCCGCGGCGCCCGCCGGACGACCAAGGCCGTACCCGTGCCCGCCAACCCTTCAGCATTCTCCCCGGTCTACGCCCTCTTCCTGGTTGCCTCGATGGCACTGGTCGGCAGCAACGTGGGCCTCGGCAAATCGATCATCGCGCATGTGCCGGTGCTGCTGTTCGCGCTGCTGCGTTTTGTCATTGCCATCGTCTGCCTGGCGCCCTGGTACCGGCCCGCGCGCATGCGCCGGGTCTCGCGCGGGGAATGGCTGAACCTGTTCCTGCAGGCGTTCTTCGGCACCTTCCTGTTTACGCTGCTGATGCTCAATGGCGTGCGGCTGACCAGCGCCATGGCGGCCGGCGTGATCACCAGCACCATCCCGGCCACGGTGGCGATCCTGTCGTGGCTGCTGCTGCGCGAACGGCTGTCGCGGCGCACGGTGGCATCGGTGCTGCTGGCGATGACCGGCATCGCCGTGCTGAATATCGCCCGGGGCGACGCGCACGGTGCCGGCAGCGGCAGCCAGGCATGGCTGGGCAACCTGATGATCATGGGCGCGGTGGTGTGCGAATCGATCTACGTGATCCTGTCGCGCCGGCTCACGCAGACGCTGGCCGCGATCGAGATCTGTGCCTACACGCATTTGATTGGCGGGCTGCTGATGCTGCCGCTGGGGCTGGTGCCGCTGCTGGGCTTCGATGCGTCGACGGTGCCCACGCAGACCTGGCTGATGCTGCTGTGGTATGCGCTGTCGGCGAGCGTGTTCTCGTTCTGGCTGTGGATGAAGGGAATCCGCCATGTGCCGGCGCAGCTGGCGGGGGTGTTCACCTCGGTACTGCCGGTGGCGGCTGCCACCTACGGCATCGTCTTCCTGGGCGAGCAGCCGGGCTGGCCGCATGGGGTGGCGCTGGCGTGCGTGCTGGCCGGGATCGTGCTGGCCAGCTGGCCGGGGCGGATCGCGCGCGGCGCGTGGCGCGGCAAGGCGGCCGGCGCCGATCCCGGCGCCGCGGGCTGAGCCACGCCGGCGACGAACGGTTCGGTTACGGTCGGTAACACCGCCCGGTCATCGGCGCTTGGTACAATCCACGCCGCCTTTCAACTCGCTGACACCGCCCCGCCCATGGCTTCCAATCCAATGACCAGGCCGCAGACCATGCGGCCGATCCCGAGCATCATCTTCGCGTCGCGCTGGCTGCAATTGCCGCTTTACCTGGGCCTGATCGTGGCTCAGGGCGTCTATGTCTACCACTTCCTGGTCGAGGTCTGGCATCTGCTGGCGCATGTGACCGAGTTCGACGAGAACAAGATCATGCTGGTGGTGCTGGGCCTGATCGACGTGGTGATGATCTCCAACCTGCTGATCATGGTGATCGTGGGCGGCTATGAGACCTTTGTCTCGCGCCTGGGCATCGACAACCACCCGGACGAGCCGGAATGGCTGGACCACGTCAACGCCGGGGTGCTCAAGGTCAAGCTGTCGATGGCGCTGATCGGGATTTCGTCGATCCACCTGCTCAAGACCTTTATCGATGCCGAGCAACGGACCACGCACACCATCATGTGGCAGGTGGCCATCCATATTGCCTTCCTGCTGTCGGCAGTCGCCATGGCCTGGGTGGACCGGATGGTGTCGCACCCGGCCGGCGCAGCTGCCAAGCACTAATCACATTAGTGCGCTATCGGACGCCTAGTCCCAGCCAGACCGCGGCCATGTGCCGCGGTTTTTGCTTTTGGGCCCGCCCCCACGCAGGCAGCGGCGTTTGCCGCACATTATCGGCTGTAGACGGATGTATGCAGCCGGGCAGAGCGCCCCGGCTCAGTGTATGATTTCAGGCTGTGTTTCACCGCTGCCCTCCCCCACAAAATGACTGTCATCAAGCAAGAAGACCTCATCCAGAGCGTCGCCGACTCCCTGCAGTACATCAGCTACTACCACCCGATGGACTACATCACCAGCCTGGGCCGCGCCTATGAGCTGGAGCAGAGCCCGGCGGCCAAGGACGCGATCGCGCAGATCCTGACCAACAGCCGCATGTGCGCCGAGGGCAAGCGCCCGATCTGCCAGGACACCGGCATTGTCACGATCTTCGTCAAGGTGGGGATGGACGTGCGCTGGGATGGCGCCACCATGGGCCTGACCGACATGATCAACGAGGGTGTGCGCCGCGGCTACACGCATCCGGATAACGTGCTGCGCGCCTCGATCGTCAGCCCGCCCGAAGGCGGCCGCAAGAACACCAAGGACAACACCCCGGCTGTGATCCACTACGAAGTGGTGCCGGGCAACACCGTCGACATACAGGTTGCGGCCAAGGGCGGCGGCTCGGAGAACAAGTCCAAGTTCGTGATGCTGAACCCGTCGGACTCGATCGTCGACTGGGTGCTGAAGACCGTGCCGACCATGGGCGCCGGCTGGTGCCCGCCGGGCATGCTGGGCATCGGCATCGGCGGCACCGCCGAGAAGGCCATGGTGATGGCCAAGGAATCGCTGATGGAGTCCATCGACATCCAGGACATCATCGCCCGCGGCCCGAAGGACTGGGTCGAGGAACTGCGCGTCGAGCTGTACGAGAAGGTCAACGCGCTGGGCATCGGCGCGCAGGGCCTGGGCGGCCTGGCCACCGTGCTGGACGTCAAGATCATGGCCTGCCCGACCCACGCCGCGTCCAAGCCGGTCGCGATGATCCCCAACTGCGCCGCCACCCGCCACGTGCACTTCACGCTGGACGGCAGCGGCCCGGCCAAGCTGGAAGCGCCTGACCTGTCGCAATGGCCGAAGGTAGAGTGGGCCCCGAACACCGAGACCTCCAAGCGCGTCGACCTGAACACGCTGACGCCGGAAGAAGTCGCCTCGTGGAAGCCGGGCCAGACCCTGCTGCTCAATGGCAAGATGCTGACCGGCCGCGACGCCGCGCACAAGCGCATCGCCGACATGCTGGCCAAGGGCGAGAAGCTGCCGGTGGACTTCAAGAACCGCGTGATCTACTACGTTGGCCCGGTCGATCCGGTGCGCGACGAGGCAGTCGGCCCGGCCGGCCCCACCACCGCCACGCGCATGGACAAGTTCACCGAGATGATGCTGGCCGAAACCGGCCTGATCTCGATGATCGGCAAGGCCGAGCGCGGCCCGGTAGCGATCGAGGCCATCAAGAAGCACAAGTCGGCCTACCTGATGGCCGTGGGCGGCGCCGCCTACCTGGTGGCCAAGGCGATCAAGGAAGCCAAGGTGGTCGGCTTCGAAGACCTCGGCATGGAAGCGATCTACGAGTTCGACGTCAAGGACATGCCGGTGACGGTCGCCGTGGACAGCGAAGGCACCTCGGTGCACAAGACCGGCCCCGCGGAATGGCAGGCCAAGATCGGCAAGATCCCGGTCGCCGCGCTGTAAGCCTGGCAGGACGGTAGAATCTGCCGTCGCGCTCGAAAAAGAAGCCGGGTTCCGACCCGGCTTTTTTCTACCTTGTTTCTTGTCGTCCCTGCACCCCAGTGAACCCCGCACCCATCGGCGTCTTCGATTCCGGCCTTGGCGGCCTGTCCGTGCTGCGCGAGATCCGCGCGCTGCTGCCCCATGAATCGGTGCTGTACCTCGCCGATTCGAAATACGCCCCGTACGGCGAGAAGCCCGAGAAGTTTGTCGAAGCGCGCACCCTGCAGGCCTGCGAATGGCTGATCGCCCAAGGCTGCAAGGCGCTGGTGATCGCCTGCAACACGGCCACCGGCCACGCTGTGGAACTGCTGCGCAAGCAACTGCCGCTACCAATCATCGGTGTGGAACCCGGCCTGAAACCTGCCGCCGCGGCCAGCCGCAGCAAGGTGGTGGGCGTGCTGGCCACCGCCAATACGCTCAAGAGCGCCAAGTTCGCGCGCCTGCTGGCGTCTCTGGATGGTGAAAGCCGTTTTATCTGCGAAGCCGGCCTGGGCCTGGTATCGCTGATCGAGCAAGGCGACATCGATGGCCCGGCCGTGCGCGAGCGCCTCGATACCTACCTCACGCCCATGCTCGAAGCCGGCGCCGACACGCTGGTGCTGGGCTGCACCCACTACCCTTTTCTCTCCGGCACGATCCGCGCGATGGTTGGCGACCAGCTGGCACTGGTCGACACCGGCAGCGCCATTGCGCGCCAGCTGGCACGCAAGCTGGCCGAACACAAGCTGGCCGCCGCGCCCGATGCCACGCCGCACGACCGCTTTGCCTCGACCAAGGACGCCGCGCACCTGCGCGCGATGGCAGCCACGCTGCTGCAGGTGGAAGCGGATGCGGAAACCGTGGTGATCGAGCCGGCGCCGGCGCTCTGACCTCTGACCGGCGCCTTCCCCTACTGCAGGAAGCCCAGTGGCCGGTGCTCCCGCACCTCGGGCTTGATCGCGTGCTCCTGGCGCAGCTGTGCCAGGAACTCATCCGGCGTCAGCGCCTCGCCCAACAGCACACACTGGCGCTTGACCGTGGCGAAGTCGCCCGGCGTCAGGCAATCCATCGTATCCAGTTCACGGCGCATGCTGTCGGTCAGGCCGGCGGCATCGCCGTCGAGCGCCTCGTCGACAAACATCGCCACGCGCTGCGCGGGCTTGAGCGCCAGGAAGCGGATCTTGAAAGAGAAGCGGCGCAGCGCCGCCTCGTCGATGCGGTCGAACAGGTTGGTGGTGCAGATAAAGATGCCGTTAAAGCGCTCCATGCCCTGCAGCATCTCGTTGACCTCGGAGATCTCATAGTTGCGCACCGCCTGCTGGCGGCTCTGCATGAAGCTGTCGGCCTCATCCAGCAGCAGCACCGCCCCATCCTCTTCGGCGCGCGCGAACATGGCGGCGATCTGCTGCTCGGTCTCGCCCACATATTTGCTCATCAGGTCGGAGGCGCGGCGGATCATCAGTGGCAGGTCCAGCTCGGACGCGATATGCTCGGCCAGCGCGGTCTTGCCGGTGCCGGGCGGGCCGTAGAAGCACAGCGTGCCGCGCTGGCGCACGCGCAGCGCGTCGACGATCTTGACCACCTCGTAGCGGGTTTCCAGGTGCAGGTTCTCCAGCCGGTAGTGCGTGACCACCGGCCGCGCCTCGGCCTCGGGGCGCAGACCCATGGCGCGGTCGGCGTGTTCCAGCTGGCGCAGGATCAGCGCTTCCACCGGCTCTTCCACGTCGGGCCGTGCCAGCTCGACAAAGCGCGCGGCCGACTGCACCTGCGCGGGCGTCAGCGTCTTGCGCCCGGCCAGCCCGGTGATAAATGCGTCGCTGACGTCCAGCCCGCCCAGGTGCTTGCGGATGATGTTCTCGCGCACCAGCGGCGGCGGGATCTTCAGCTCCAGGTGGAACTGGAAACGGCGCAGGTAGGCCGGGTCGATCTGCCGGATCGAATTCGAGATCCAGATCACCGGCACCGGGTTCTGCTCTAGCGTCTGGTTGACCCAGGCCTTGCCGTTGACCGAGGCGCGCGTGTCTTCCTGGCCGAACAGGCTCATCAGCTCGCGCGCGCTGCCCGGGAAGACGTCTTCCACCTCATCGAACAGCAGCGCGGTATGGGCACGCCCGCGCAGGAAGGCCTGCGACACCTGCAGCGAGCGGTAGCGGTCCTTGCCCGACAGGCTGTTGCCGTCGCGGTCCAGGCAATCGACTTCATACAGCTCGCAGCCCGCCTCGCGCGCCAGCAGCCGCGCGAACTCGGTCTTGCCGGTGCCGGGCGGCCCGTAGATCAGCACGTTGACTCCGCTCGCATGCTGGCGCGTGGCATTGGACAGCAGCGCGCACAGGTAGCGCGCGTCGGTCTCGACATGGGGATAGTCGGCAGTGGTCAGCGTGGGCGGCGCGGCCGGGCGGGTGAAGACCGCCATCATCTCGGCTTCGTTGGCGTAGTTGCCCAGCAGCACGTGCAGCAGCCGGTCCGAGAGCCGCATCAGGTCGCCCAGGTCGGTCACGCTGTTTTCCGGCAGCGGCTGTTCGATCAGGTTCAGCGTCTCCAGCCGCGAGCCCGGGCGCAGCGAGGCGGCCACGTCGGCCGCGCCGGCGCCGGTCAGCCCGGCCAGGATCTGGAACGCTTCCTGGCTGTGCGCCACCTTGCAGTCGACCATCACCGCGCGCAGGTCGCGCTTGTACTTGGCCAGCGCCGCGTACAGCAGCAGCTTGCGCTCGTGCTCGGGCAGGTCCAGCACATGGCTAAGCATGTCGATATTGCGCACCAGCAGCACGCGCTCGCCTTCCAGGCGCTGGGCGATGGCAGCGGCCGAAGCGTCGAACACGGCGAACATGTCCTTGGCGTGGTGCTTGACGTACTCGTCCAGGTAATAGAACAGCGCGCTTTCGTCGAAAGCGCTGTTCCATTGGCCGTGGCGGTCCAGGAATTCCTCAGGGGTCAGGCGAGCGGTGCCCTTCCAGGCGGGCATGTCGGCGCAGCGCGCGGCCAGGAAGCGCTGCACGCGCAGCACCACGCCGTACGGCCACACCATCTCCTGCGCGCTGACGGTCAGGACATCGTTGATATTGCTGCGCAGGTTGAAGCGCGGGCCCAGCGCGCAGACCACGCGCAGGGCAAACTGCGCGCACATCCAGTCCAATGCTGAACTGGACGATGTGCCAGGCATGGAGCGCAGAATCGTCGATCGGTCATCTTCAGCAAAACGTGTGAAGTCCATGAACGGGTCCCCGAGCGCGCTGTGCGCGATGGCGGGGCCGCGACCGGGGCACCGCCACGTCTGCAGTTTCTTCCTATGCTAGCGCGCTTTGGTACCGACCGCGCATGCCTGTGCGCCACGGGCACCGGCAATTGTGGCCTGGGGCACCGAAGCGCAGCAAAGTGCCAGAGCGCGCCAGCGCGCATGCACCGCTGCATCACCTCCCGAAATGCTGCCTGGACTTGCCGGTATAACGTGCCGGGCCAGAAAATTCCAGTTGCGACGCACAAATTACAAAAAATAAGAATCATTATCGTTTATACTAGCCCGCTGACACGCTGCCCCAGAGTGGCGCTCCCACGGCAACCCAGTTGAAGGAGCGTTTATCATGGAATTGCTGCTTAGCCTGCTGGTTGGTTGCGGCATCTCGCTGATCCTGTTTTATCGCAAGTGACGGCGCACAGCGCCGCCGCGGTGCCACCGCTGGCAGACTTTTGTTGTTGACACATGTTCGACCAACGCTTCCTCAAGATTACGCTCGCCGTACTGCTGTTCCACGTCGGCCTGCTCTACCTGATCCAAAGCGGCCTGGGCCGCAAGCTGACCGAGGCGGTGATCTCGCCGGAAATCGTCGCGCGCATCATCCCGCTGGAGCCTCCCAAGCAGGAAGCCCCGCCGGAGCCGCCCAAACCCAAGCCCAAGCAGGAAACCCCGCCCAAGCAGGTGAAGGTGACCACGCCCAAGCCGACCCCGCCGCAGCCCAAGCCAACCCCGCAGCCGGTAGCCAGCCTGCCGCCAACACCGAACGCGCCCGAGGCTCCTCCCGCGCCGCCGGCACCCCCGGCACCGGCACCTGAGCCCGCCCCGGCGCCGGTATCCGCCGCGCCGCGTGCGGTCGGCATCGGCGAAATCCAGTGCACGGCGCCGCAACCGAAGTATCCTTCCCAGTCACGCCGCATGGGCGAGACCGGCAAGGCCGTGGTGCGCCTGACCACCGACGAAAGCGGCAAGGTCGTGAAGACTTCCGTCGTATCCTCGAGCGGTTCATCGCGCCTGGACCAGGCCGCGGTAGAGGCCGTGCAGGCCATGCGCTGCAAGCCTTACATGGACAACGGCCGCGCCGTCGCCGTCACGGCGCAGCAGCCGATTGGCTTCGAACTGAACTGACCGCCCCAGATTTCCGATCTCTGATCTGACCTAAACCAAGCGAACTCACCAGGAACCAACACATGCAGGACCTCGGACTCTCCCACCTCTGGACGCAAGGCGACTTCGTCATGCGTGCGACCGCGATCATTCTGCTGATCATGTCGCTCGCCTCATGGATCGTGATCCTTACCAAGGCGTGGGATCTGGTGCGCCTGAAGAAGATGGCGCACGGCGCGGAAAAGCGCTTCTGGCATTCGGACGATTTCGACCACGCGCTCGAAACCCTGGGCGCCGGCGACTCCAACCCGTTCCGCACGCTGGCCATCGCCGGCAAGGAGGCCGCCCAGCACCACCGCGCCAGCCAGCCGCAGCTGCACGACGTGATGGATATCTCCGACTGGTTGACCCGCTCGCTCAAGAGCTCCATCGACGACTCGGTGGCGCACATGCAATCGGGCCTGGCAGTGCTGGCTTCGGTGGGCTCGACCGCACCGTTCGTGGGCCTGTTCGGCACCGTGTGGGGCATCTACCACGCTCTGATCGGCATCGGCGCCTCGGGCGTGCCGACCATCGACAAAGTGGCCGGTCCCGTGGGCGAGGCGCTGATCATGACCGCCTTCGGCCTGGCCGTGGCAATTCCCGCCGTGCTGGGCTATAACGCCCTCACCCGCGGCAACAAGTCGGTGATCTCGAAGCTCAACCGCTTTGCCCACGACCTGCACGCCTACTTCGTCACCGGCGCGCGCGTGCGCCCCACCGGCGCCCGCGCCGAGGACGGTACCGTGCGCCTGGCCGCGGCTCAGCGCTAAACCGCAAGCAAGGAAGTCATCATGGCATTCGGTACTCTCGACGGCGACGACGACGAGGTGATGAGCGAGATCAACATGACGCCGCTGGTCGACGTCATGCTGGTGCTGCTGATCATCTTCATCATCACCATCCCCGTGATCAACCACGCGGTGAAGATCGACCTGCCGCGCGCCACCAACACCCCGAACGACCCGAAGCCGCAGAACATCAACGTCTCGATCGACGCTGCCGGCAAGGTCTTCTGGAACCAGGTGGAAGTGGACCAGGCCACGCTGGCAAGCAATATCGCGCTGGCCGCGCAGCAGCAGCCGCAGCCTGAGCTGCACCTGCGCGCGGACCGCGAGGTGCGCTACGAGCGCGTGGCCGAGGTCATGGCCGCCGCGCAGCACGGCGGCCTGGGCAAGATCGGCTTTATCACCGAACCCAAGCAGTAGGCGGGCGCCGCCAGGCGCTCCGGAACGACAAAGGGCACTTCAGGGTGCCCTTTGTCGTTGATGCCGCCGAGTCATGGCGCCAGCCTGCGCTGCGTCGCCTCTTGCGCCCCCCTTCTAACCGCACTTGGTCGTTCCGCGAATCTTAGTCAGAGGCTATTGTAATGATAACAATTCTCATTTAATATCTTTCCATCGACTGCGCCATGACCGGCGCGCCCTTTTTGCAGAACGGAGCCAGAAGATGAGCACACTTTCCCTGCCGCTGTCGCAACCGCGTGAAGTCACCCGCCGCCGGCTGTCGCTGCGCCGCGTCGAGGTCGCCGCGCAACCGCGCCGCGAGGCCAGCGCGAAGGCGGCACCGTCGACCATCGCATCCGTGAAATCCGCGGTGGCGGCCCTGCCCGCCCGGCTCGAGGCACTGGTGCGCGACAGCCTGTCGCCAGCGCCTGCCGGCGAGGCGGTCGCCCTGGATGCCATCATGCGCGGCGCCAGCACCCTGCCGATCCTGCACAACGGCGATGTCTACACGCTGCGCGTCACGCGCTACGGCAAGCTGATCCTGACGAAATGACGCGGCCCCGCGGCGATACCGCAAGGTTGAAGCCAGAGGGAAGCGATCTAGACCCGCGTTGGGCGCGGGTGCCACGTACGTGGCAGTAAAGACTTTTGTGGGGACCACCTCGGAACGAGGTGTTGGGCAGTAGCCAGGTACTGGTGCCGCGGGCGGGATTCAGACCCCACGCCGGGCCGACCGTACCCAGCCATGCCCTCTTTTATGCCGCCCCGCAGGCCATGCCTGCGGGGCATTTTCATGCGCCGGCACAGTGGCCGGCGCAAGGGCTTTACAGGCCCAGCGCAGCGATGCCGGCACGCGCGATCTGCGCGTCTTCGGTCGACTTCACGCCCGACACGCCCACGGCACCGACCACCTGATCGTTGCAGACGATGGGCACGCCGCCCTCCAGCATGCCTTGCAGCACCGGCGCCGTCATGAACGAGTAGCGGCCGTTGTTGATCATGTCTTCGTATACCT
This sequence comes from Cupriavidus sp. FW305-3-2-15-C-LB2, assembly GCF_058787575.1. Classification (NCBI taxonomy): domain Bacteria; kingdom Pseudomonadati; phylum Pseudomonadota; class Betaproteobacteria; order Burkholderiales; family Burkholderiaceae; genus Cupriavidus; species Cupriavidus sp. FW305-3-2-15-C-LB2. The sequence continues at coordinate 98,654 of NZ_JBYSZW010000021.1, read as the reverse complement.
TCGACTCGCGACGGCCCAGCGCCGAGGTACGGGCCTTTTCGCCGGCAATATAGGCCGAGATCGGCGCGGCACCATCCAGGCGCTGCATCGCCAGCAGATGGCCGCCATCGTCCACCACGACGATCGACACGGCCCATTGATGATTCTTCGCCTCGGTTTCCGCAGCGGCCATGATCTTCTTCACGTCGTCTGCCGTCAGAACCGTCTTTTGCTGCATGCCACTCTCCTGGTCATTCATTTGGTTGAGGCCGAAGTATAGCGCTGCACCCCCGCCATCGTCATGACAGGCGCCCCATTGCGGTGCGCCGGAGCGCGGGGAAAAACAAAAATGGCCCGCGCTTGGCGGGCCATTCATCATGGACGGACAACAGCGATTCAGGCGCCGTCCGAGTACGGATCCGGCTTGCCCATGCGCGCGCCATCGGTGTATGGATCGGGCTTGCCGAGGCGGGCACCGTCGGTGAACGGATCAACCTTGCCCATCTTGGCACCATCGGTGTACGGGTCCGTCTTGCCGACCCTGGCGCCGTCCAGGTACGGATCGACCTTGCCGACGGCGGCAAATGCGGAGGTGGAAAGCGCGCCCAGCGCGGCCAGGGCTGCGACGGCAGCAACGGCTTGTGTGATCTTCATGGATATTCCCCTTGCTATTGTTAGTCGAGGCACCGTACAGCACTTCGCGGTGCCGTCATCACGATGTCACAACGGTAGTTTAGGGGAAAACCCTTATGACGATAGAGGTGACGCTTTGAGCAGTCTGTTCAAATAATTTGACTACGCTCAGCAAGGGGTCGAATTTCCGGGAACTGGCTTCAGCGCCTCATGTCGCAGTGCGGCAGGAAAAAAGAAAGGACCCCGGAGGGCCCCTTCTCTTTCAAAAAGCTTGCGCAGCTCGAACGGGCGATCAGTCGTCGCGCCAACGGCCATGACCATGGCCATGCCCACGGCCACGATGGTATCCCGGCGGGCCATAGTAGCCGCGGTGGCCGCCGTAATAGCGCGGCGGGCCGTAGTAGCCAGGACCGTAATAGACCGGACGCGGTCGTACCACCACCGGGGGCGGGCCGTAGTAGACCGGCGCAGGTCCCACCACGACAGGCGGCGGTGCATAGTAAGCCGGGGCTGGCGGATAATAGGCGGGCGCGCCAACCACTACGCCCGGCACGCCGATTGCCACGCCGACGCTCACATGGGCCATTGCTGCCCCGGAAGCAAGCCCGGCTGCGACACCGAATGCTGCGAGCCACCAACGTTTCATATCCGCCTCTCAAAGTGAGATTTCTCTTAATCCGTATTGTAGGGGTTCGGAATTTTCCAGGTGCAACGGCAAGGTCGACATTGTTACCAGCCGTAACAGCGGCGTCACTTTTTCGCGCGCCAGGCGCCCGCAGCAGTAACGCGCTTGCATCCGGGATGCCGAGCCACCACAATACCGGGCTTGCCGTGCGGCCGTGGAGAAATTGGTAGACTCAGCAGACTTAAAATCTGCCGCCTTTCCAGGCTTACGGGTTCGAGTCCCGTCGGCCGCACCAGGGTGTACAGCCCCCCTCCGCTCCCGCTTCAAAATAAAAGAAGGGGCCATCGGCCCCCTTCTTTTGCTGCCTTCAGCTCCGCGCGCGTCAGGCCATCGCGTAGCACATCAGCGCACCCACCCCCATCAGGAACACGAACAGCACACCGGCCAGCGCCAGCGGCTTGCGTCCGGCGCGCACCAGATCGCCGATGCGGGTGTGCAGGCCGATCGCCAGCATCGCGCAGGCCAGCAGCCAGTTGTCCAGCGCGATCAGCGGCGCCTTCCAGGCAGTGGGCACGGTGCCGGCCGAGTTGACCGCCATCACTGCGACAAACCCCACCGCGAACCACGGCACCGACTTCAGGATGCCATGCAGGCGGCTGCCGCCTGCGGTGCCTTGCTCGGCTTGCTCGCCGCCCTGCGGCCACAGCGCCATCACCAGCAGCAGAGGGCCCAATGCCAGCACGCGCACCATCTTGGCCACCACGGCAGCGTCGGCGGTCGGCTCGCTGATCATCTTGCCGGCGGCGATCACCTGGGCCACCTCGTGCAGCGTCGCGCCGGTAAAGATGCCGAACATGCGCTCGCTGACGGCCCAGTGCCAGTGGCCGGTCGCCAGTTCGTACAGATAGGGATAAAGCAGCATGCCGACGGTGCCGAACAGCACCACCGTCGCCACCGCCACGGCGGTCTGTTTGTCGTCGGTGCGCACCACCGATGATACGGCGATGGCCGCGGCGGCACCGCAGATGGCGCTGCCGGAGCTGACCAGGATCGCTTCGCGGCGGCTCAGGCCGAAGAACGTCGTACCCACCCAGGTGCCGAACAGCAGCGTGGCCACCAGCATGGTCAGCGGCACCACGATGCCCGGCAGGCCCAGGGCGACAATCGAGGCAAAGGTCAGGCGCAGCCCGTACAGCGCCACGCCCAGCCGCAGCAGGTGGTGGCGTGCGACCTGCATGCCGGGGGCCAGCGGCGCCAGCCAGTGGCGCGGCAGCGTGTTGGCCGCGACCATGCCGGCGCACATGGCCAGCGTCAGCGCGCTGAGCCCGTAGCGCGCCACGGCCGGATGCTCGGCCAGCGCAATCGCCAGCCAGGCAATGCCGCCCAGCGGTACCAGCGTCAGCAGGCGCTGCGACCACGGCGGCGGCAAGGCCGGCGCGGCGGCCGGGGTGGTGCGGGGGGCGGAGACGGAGGACATGGCAGGCTCGGGTCGTGTTCTTTAGTGACTCAAGCGTACTGGCACCCCGCTAACCCGTAAAACGGGTAATATCGTTATGCGTTATTGATTATATCGATATGAACCACCGCCCCGATCCCCGGCCCGAACATCGTCCCCTGCGCCTGACGCTGCGCCAGCTGTCCGTCTTCGTTGCCGTGGCCCAGCATGGCAGCACCATGGCGGCGGCGCAGGCACTTGCGATGTCGCAGTCGGCCGTCAGCGCCTCGCTGGCCGAGCTTGAGCGCGCGCTCGACAGCCCGCTGTTCGACCGCGTGGCCCGTCGGCTCAGCATCAACGAGACCGGCCGCCAGTTTTTCCCGCGCGCGCTGTCGCTGCTGGACCAGGCCCAGGAACTGGAGCGCTTTGCCACCCAGACCGGCGTGCAGCTGCGCATCGCGGCCAGCAATACCATAGGCAGCTACATCCTGCCGCCGCTGCTGGCGGGCTTCCGCCATTCGCGCAGCGGCCCGTGCACGCTGGACCTGCGCATCGGCAATACCCGCGAGGTGCTGCAATCGTTGCTGCAGTTCGACGCCGATATCGGCCTGGTCGAAGGCGCCAGCCATGAGCGCGACCTGCGCAGCGTGCCCTGGTGCGATGACGAGATGGTGGTGGTAGTCGGCCCCTCGCATCCGCTTGCGGCCGTGCCGCACGACCTGGTGGCGCTGCGCGATGCCGAGTGGATCGTGCGCGAGCCGGGCTCGGGCACGCGCGAGGTCATCGAGGAACGGCTGGTGCCGCTGCTGGGCGAGCTGCGCTTCGCGCTGGAGCTGGGCAACGCCGAAGCCATCAAGCGCGCAGTGATGAGCGGCTTCGGCGTCAGCTGCCTGTCGCTGCATGTGGTGCGCGATGAACTGGAGCGCCGCACGCTGGTGGCGATCCGCGACGGCCTGCCACGCATCGTGCGGCCGCTGCAGCTGGTGGTGCACCAGGACAAGTTCCCGACCCAGGGGCTGCTGGCCTTTACCGAATACCTGCGCACCATGGCGCCGCGGATCGGCGGCTGAGCCGCACCCAGGCTCCGGTCATGCCGGCTGCGGATCCGCGCTGCGATTGCGCCGCGCCGTGTACAGGTCGAGCAGATGGAACAGCACCGGATTGAGCATGATCGACAGCAGCGCCCCGGCCAGGATCAGCGCCTGGCCGCGCTCGGGCAGGATCTTCAGGTAGACGCCGAGGCTGGCGAGAATGAACGAGAACTCGCCGATCTGCGCCAGGCTCACGGCAATGGTCATGCCGGTCTGCCCGGAATGCCCGAAGGCACGCACGATGCCCAGCGCCGCCAGCGACTTGCCCACCACGATGATAAACACCGTCGCCAGCACGCCCCACGGATCGTTGACCAGCACCATCGGGTCGAACAGCATGCCCACGGATACGAAGAAAAGCACGGCGAAGGCATCGCGCAGCGGCAGCGACTCTTCGGCCGCACGATGACTGAACTCGGACTCCGCCAGCACCATGCCGGCAAAGAACGCGCCCAGCGCGAACGACACGCCAAAGAGCGCATAGGCGCCGTAGGCCACACCCAGCGCCGTCGCCAGCACGCCCAGGCGGAACATCTCGCGGTTGCCGGTCCAGACGATGCGCTCCAGCATCCACGGGATAAAGCGCCGGCCGATCACCAGCATCACCGCGACGAAAGCGGCCACCTTGCCCAGCGTCGCGAAGATCGCGAGCACCACGTCACCGGTAGCCGGGGCGGCCTCGCCCGATGTTTCGCCCGAGGTTACGCCGGAAGCCGCCAGCAGACCTGCCATGGCCGGCAGCAGCACCAGGGCCAGCACCATCGCCAGGTCTTCCACGATCAGCCAGCCGACCGCGATGCGGCCCTGCGGCGACTCCACCAGGTCACGCTCCTGCAAGGCCTTTAGCAGCACCACGGTGCTCGCCACCGACAGCGCCAGTCCGTACACCAGCCCCTGCCCCCATGACCAGCCGAAGCCCCAGGCCACCAGCATGCCCATCAGCGTGGCGATGCCGATCTGCACCACCGCCCCCGGAATGGCGATGCGCTTGACCGCCATCAGGTCCTTGATCGAAAAGTGCAGCCCCACCCCGAACATCAGCAGGATCACGCCAAGCTCGGCCAGCTCCGGCGCCAGGGCCTGGTCGGCGGTATAGCCGGGCGTGTGCGGACCGACCACGATGCCCGCGCACAGGTAGCCGATCAACGGCGGCAGGCGCAGCCGGCTGGCGATGGCGCCAAGGATAAAGGCCAGGACGATACCGCCGACGATGGTACTGATAAGCGGGGTGGCGTGATGCATGCGCGCGGGATTCCTCGTGTCAGGGGCTGAACGGCTAACCCGCTCCCGGCCCTGGCAACCGCGACAGCGCATCCGGCGCGCACCAGCGGTCAGCGCGGGGAAATCGCCGCAACAATTGGCAGCAGCATCGGAACGGGGAAGAACGGGAAGTGCCGCAGCGGCCCCGGACACGCCGGCGGCGCGTCACGGATCGGGGATGGCGATTGACATGCTGCCCCGCTATCCATCACGCGGAGCCCCCCGAAAAGCGTACGACAGGAGTAATGTAACATGCCCGCCACGTGCCCGAGGCGCGGAGATGGCGGACGATCCGGCGCCTGCTTGACTGAAGGCGAGGCAGGGAACTGGCCCGGAAAACAAAAACGGCGCCGCGAGGCGCCGTTCTGCATGCAACTGGAGGCGGAGGTCGGAATCGAACCGGCGTACACGGCTTTGCAGGCCGCTGCATAACCACTCTGCCACCCCGCCAGGTGACGTGCTGCTGGATTGTATCCGCATTCAGCCGATGCTGCCGGAGCGCAGCTTCCGGCAATGTCTTGCGGCGATTCAACCCAAACAAAAAGGGAAGCGGTGCTTCCCTTTGGGGATTGGAGCGGGAGACGAGTCTCGAACTCGCGACCTCAACCTTGGCAAGGTTGCGCTCTACCAACTGAGCTACTCCCGCATACAACTTTTTACTGCCAGCCCCGCACCGCGCAAGCACGCTGCCGGACCTTCTTTAACCTGGAGCGGGAGACGAGTCTCGAACTCGCGACCTCAACCTTGGCAAGGTTGCGCTCTACCAACTGAGCTACTCCCGCAGGGGCACTACCGAATTCCAATAAGGTGTTTTATGCCGCAACACGCTGCTATCTCACAACATCTTGCGCTAAACCCACCTTATCTCGCTGCTTTCGTTTGTGTCGTCAGCAACGAGAATGAGATTATGCAAAGAACTGCTCTCGCCGTCAACACCTTTTCAAAAATTCTTTTCATTTCTGCGCGCCGGCGCGCGCCACCATCCCGCTGCGCTCGCGGATTTGCGGCCAGGCCAGCTTCATGTAATAGAACATCGACCACAGCGTCAGCACCGCCGCCACGTAGATCATCCACGTGCCGAGCAGGTGGGCATCGAAGCCGAACAGGCGGTCGCTGTACAGCAGCAGCGGGATCGCCACCATCTGCACCGTGGTCTTGAGCTTGCCGAGGAAGTTCACCGCGACGCTCTTGGAAGCGCCGATCTGCGCCATCCATTCACGCAGAGCCGAAATGGTGATCTCGCGCCCGATGATCACCAGCGCGATCAGGTCCGTGACCCGGCCCAGCGCCAGCAGCGAAAGCAGCGCCGCCGTCACCATCAGCTTGTCGGCGACCGGATCCAGGAAGGCCCCGAACGACGAGGTCTGGTTCCAGCGCCGCGCAAGGAACCCGTCCAGCCAGTCCGTGACCGCGGCAATGATGAAGAACGACGCCGCCGTCAGGTTCTTGGCGTGCATCGGCAACCACGCGTCGGGCAGGTAGAACACGCCAACCACCAGGGGAATCATGGCGACGCGAAGCCAGGTCAGCAGGATCGGGAAATTGAAGGGCATGGAACTCGGGCGGCGGGGGACGGTAACCAATCTTGCGATTGTCGCCGATTTCCGGACCAATCGACCATCACTGGTCAATTTCCCACCCCGCGGCCCCGCGCGCTCAGTGCAACTGCCGGTAGATCTCTTCGGCCAGGCCGCGTGAAATGCCCTCGACGCTGGCCAGTTCGTCGATGCTGGCGGCCATCACGCCGCGCAGCCCACCGAAGCGGGTCAGCAGCTTCTGGCGCCGGCGCGCGCCGATGCCCTCGATCTCTTCCAGCCTCGAGGTGGTGCGCGTCTTGGCGCGGCGCGCGCGCATGCCGGTGATGGCAAAGCGGTGCGCCTCGTCGCGGATCTGCGCCACCAGCATCAGCGCGGCGCTGCCCTGCCCCAGTTCCAGCGACGGACGGCCATCGGCGAACACCAGCGTCTCCAGGCCGACCTTGCGGCCCTCGCCCTTGGCCACGCCGACCAGCAGGCCGATATCCAGCCCGAGCTCTTCGAACACCTGCCGTGCCACCTCGACCTGTCCCTTGCCGCCGTCGATCAGCACGATCTGCGGCACCTGCGCCGCGGCTTCGCTGCCGGCCTCCATGCCGCCGTCTTCCTGGATCTGCTCGACCAGCTTCTGGTAGCGCCGCGTCAGCACCTGGCGCATGGCCGCGTAGTCATCGCCGGGAATGATGTCCTGGATGTTGTAGCGGCGGTATTCGCTGTTCTGCATGTCGTGGTGGTGGTACACCACGCACGATGCCTGGGTGGCCTCGCCGGCGGTATGGCTGATGTCGAAGCATTCCACGCGCAGCAGCGCCAGATCTTCCAGGTCCAGCCCGATGGTTTCGGCCAGCGCGCGCGTACGCGCCTCCTGGCTGCCCTGCTCGGCCAGCCGGCGCGACAGCGCCAGCGCGGCGCCCTGCTGCGCCATCTCCAGCCAGACCTTGCGCTGGCCCTGCGGCTGGCGCACCAGCGTGACCTTGCGCCCGGCGTGCAGCGTCAGCGCCTCGAGCACCGTGGCATCGTCCGGCGCATGACTGACGACGATGATGGGCGGCGCCGGCTGCTCCAGGTAGTGCTGCACCATGAAGGCCGACAGCACCCGGGTGGCGATGCGGTCGACGGTCAGCGGCGGCGCGGCGGCGGCGCTGTCATCCTCGCGCTCATCGGCATCCTCGACGATCATCGCCGCTTCGTCGGCATGGGCCGGGAAGTAGGCCTTGTCGCCCAGATGGCGGCTGCCGCGCACCATGGCCAGGTTGACGCAGGCACGCCCGCCCTCCACGGCGACGGCCAGCACGTCGATGTCGCGCGCCTGCCCGCCTACCTCTTCCACCGCCTGGCGCTTGAGCACGGTCGACAGCGCCGCGATCTGGTCGCGCACGGCCGCGGCCTGCTCGAACTCCAGCCGCTCGGCGTGCTGTTCCATCTTGCCCTGCAGGCCTTCCAGCACCTCGGTCTGGCGGCCTTGCAGGAAGCGCGCCGCATTGGCGACGTCGCGCGCGTAGTCCTCTTCGCTGATGGCGTTGACGCACGGACCGGTGCAGCGATGGATCTGGTGCAGCAAGCACGGCCGCGTGCGGTTGTTGAAGACGGTGTCCTCGCAGGTGCGCAGCTGGAACACCTTCTGCAGGATCTGCATGCTCTCGCGCACCGCATAGGCGCTCGGGAACGGCCCGAAGTACTGATGCTTGCGGTCGGTGGCGCCGCGGTAGTACGCCATGCGCGGGAAGCGGTGCCCGGTCAGCTTCAGGAACGGGTACGATTTGTCGTCGCGGAACAGGATGTTATAGCGCGGCGCCAGCGCCTTGATCAGGTTGTTCTCGAGCAGCAGCGCCTCGGCCTCGGTGCGCACCACCGTGGTATCGATGCGGGCAATGCGCGCCACCATCATCGCAATACGCGGCGACAACTGGGTCTTGTTGAAGTAGCTCGACACCCGCTTCTTCAGGTCGCGCGCCTTGCCCACGTACAGCACATTGCCTGCCGCGTCGAAATAGCGGTACACGCCCGGCAGGCCGGGCAGGCGGGAAATGACCGGGCGCGGGTCGAACGGCTCCGGCGGCGCTTCAGCAGCCGCCTCGGCAGTCACCTCGGCTGGCCGGGCGGCCGCCGCTTCGGCCGGAACTTCGTCGGCGGGATTTGGGGAATCGGGTTGCTGGTCGGACATTGGGGACGGTGACCGCTACACGGCCTGCGCGCATCAAAACGGCATGGCCTCTAAAATCGCAAGTTTAGAGCAATTCAGCGCGCGCCCCGCCCGCCCCTCACCCGCCATGCCTATCCGCTCCTGGGACATCTTCTGCACCGTGATCGACAATTTCGGCGACATCGGCGTCTGCTGGCGGCTGGCACGCCAGCTCGCACAGGAACACGGGCACGCGGTGCGGCTGTGGGTCGATGACCTGGCCAGCTTCGCGCGGCTGGCGCCGGAACTCGATACCGGCGCCACGGTGCAGCGCCTGGCGGGCGTGGAGATCCGTCCGTGGCGGCCGGGTGGCGACAGCGTGGATGACACCGCCGGGGTCGAGCCACACGATGCCGTCATCGAAGCCTTCGCCTGTGATGTGCCGCAAGCCTTCCTGGCCCGCATGGCCGCGCGTGACCCCAAACCCGCCTGGATCAACCTGGAATACCTGAGCGCCGAGCCCTGGGTACGGGAGCACCATGCGATGCCCTCGCCCCATCCCCGGCTGCCGCTGGTGAAGCATTTCTTCTTCCCCGGCTTCGAGCCCGGCACCGGCGGCCTGCTGCGGGAATCGATGCTGGGCGCGCAGCGCGCCGCCTTCCTCGGCGGCACGGCTGCCCAGGCGGCCTTGTGGCACCGGCTGAGCGTGACGCCCCGGCCCGATGCGCTGCGCGTGAGCCTGTTTGCCTACCGCAACCCGGCCCTGCCCGCGCTGCTGGAGCAATGGCGCGATGCCGCCGAGGCGGTCCATTGCCTGGTGCCCGCAGGCCTGGCCGCGGACCAGGTCGCCGAATGGCTGGCTGCCCCGCTGCGGATTGGCGACCCGGTGGAACGCGGCAGCCTGTGCGTGCAGCTGATCCCTTTCGTACGCCAGGAGCACTTTGACGAACTGCTGTGGGCCTGCGACCTGAACTTCGTGCGCGGCGAGGATTCCTTCGTGCGCGCGCAATGGGCGGCGCGGCCGCTGGTGTGGCATATCTACCCGCAGGACGATGCCGCGCACCGGGTCAAGCTGGACGCCTGGCTCGACCTGTTCGGCCAGGGCGGCGTGGCGCCGGAAGCAGCCGCCGCGCTGACGGACTTCTGGCACGCCTGGAACGGCTACGGCAATGCCGTGGACTGGCCGCGTCTGCGTGCGCACCTGCCGGCACTTGCCGCGATCGCAGCGCGCTGGGAGCGGCGTTTGCAGCATCCTGGCGATCTTGCCGCCAACCTGGTGGCGTTTTGCGAAAATCGGGTAAAATGATCGGTTGATTCAAATGGCGACCTGGGCCGGAGAACCAGGGCCTTTCCCAGGCGTCAGACCGACACTGGGCGAAGACCTGAATGCAAGCTGAGCACGGGGTCGCGAGCGCGTGAACGCCTCTCGTTGGGGCTCACAGGCTCACCGCAGGTGATGCCGGCAGCGCGCCTTCGCCATTCCAAATTCCTACTTTCTATTTCAGGAAAACAGTTCAGATGAAAATCGCACAGGAACTCCGCGTCGGTAACGTGTTCATGATCGGCGGCGATCCGATGGTCGTGCAGAAGGCCGAATACAACAAGTCGGGCCGCAACGCCGCTGTGGTCAAGATGAAGTACAAGAACCTGCTGACGGACGCACCGGGCGAGTCGGTGTTCAAGGCCGACGACAAGTTCGAAGTCGTGGTGCTGGAGCGCCGCGAATGCACCTACTCGTACTTCGCTGACCCGATGTACGTGTTCATGGACGCCGACTACAACCAGTATGAAGTCGAGAAGGACAGCATGGGCGACTCGCTGAACTACCTCGAAGACGGCATGAACGTTGAAGTGGTGTTCTACAACGACAAGGCCATCTCGGTTGAAATGCCGACCACGCTGGTCCGTGAGATCGTCTACACCGAGCCGGCAGTCAAGGGCGACACCTCGTCGGGCAAGGTGCTCAAGGGCGCCAAGATCAACACCGGCTTCGAGTTGCAAGTGCCGCTGTTCTGCAACATCGGCGACAAGATCGAAATCGACACCCGCACCGGCGAATACCGCAGCCGCGCCAACTAAGGCGCTTGCCTCACCCCGCCTCAGCGCGGGGCCGGTCAACAAAAATGGCAGCCTCGGCTGCCATTTTTGTTTGTGCACGCGGCCCCGTTCAGGCGATCAGGTCGTGCTCTTTCAGCGTGCGCAGCGCGGCGCGGTACTCGCCCTCCTGGTGCAGCTTGTTCCAGTCCAGCGGCTTCCTGCGCGCGAACAGCTTGCGGATGCGGCGCTGCGAGGTCTTGTCGATGCCCACGTCCAGCTCGGTCAGCAACTGGTCGGCGCGCTCCGGGTGGTTGCAGATCAGCACCATGTCACAGCCCGCGGTCAGCGCGGCGCGCGCGGCCTCGGTGACATTGCCGACGACGCTGGCGCCTTCCATGCTGAGGTCGTCGCTGAAGATCACGCCCTCGAAGCCCAACTGGGCGCGCAGCACGTCCTGCAGCCAGTAGCGCGAGAAGCCGGCCGGGTTCGGGTCGACCTTGGGGTAGATCACGTGCGCCGGCATCACCGACGACAGCGACAGGCCCAGCCACTCGTACGGGCGCGCATCCTGCTCCAGGATCTCGTCCAGCGAGCGCTCGTCGACCGGGATCGCCACGTGCGAATCGGCCTCGACATAGCCGTGGCCAGGGAAGTGCTTGCCGCAGTTGCTCATGCCGGCCAGCAGCAGGCCATGGTTCAGGTGGCCGGCCAGCATCGACACCACGCGCGGATCGGCGTGGAAAGCGCGGTCGCCGATCACGGCGCTGCGGCCGTAGTCCAGGTCCAGCACCGGGGTGAAGCTCAGGTCGATGTCGCAGGCGCGCAGTTCGGCGGCCAACACATAGCCGCAGGCCACGGCGGCCTTGGTCGCGGCCAGCACGTCGCGCTCCCACAGCTCGCCCAGGCAGTGCATCGCCGGCAGGTGGGTGAAGCCGTCGGTCTTGCAGCGCTGCACGCGCCCGCCCTCATGGTCGATGCAGATCAGCACGTCGTCTCGCACCGCGCGGATGGCGCGCGTCAGCGCCTGCAGTTGCGCGCGCGACTCGAAATTGCGCGCGAACAGGATCACGCCGCCGGTCAGCGGATGCGCGATGCGGCGCAAGTCCTCCGCGTCGAGCTGCTTGCCGACGACGTCGAGGACCACCGGGCCCGGCCGCTTGCCAGAGTTCTTCTTGGACATGGAAGTTGTTGGATTCACAAGGCTGTAGGTTGGGAAGCCGCCCCGCCCGCACGCTCGGCAATGGCGAAGGCGACGGCAAAGTCGTGCTCGTCACTGACACTGACCCGCACGGAGAGCCCGCGTTCCGCCAGCCATGCGGCCAGCTCGCCATGGCATATCGGCGTGGGCTCGCCGGACGGCAGGTTCATCAGCTCCATGGCGCGCCACGTCATCGGCCAGCGCATGCCCAGGCCAATGGCCTTGGAGAACGCCTCCTTGGCAGCGAAGCGCGTGGACAGGAAGGCCAGCCCGCGCTTCTCGGAGCGCGCCTTGCGCGCGTGGTACTTGGCCAGCTCATCGGGGCCCAGCACCTTCTCGGCGAAACGGCCGTTGGTGCGTTCCATCACGCCCTGCACGCGGGCGATCTGGATGATGTCGGTGCCGACGCCGTAGATCACGCCGGCGCGCCCGCGGCAGGACAGCGCGTGCCCAGGCGCGCGGCGACCATGATGGCCTTCATCTCGCGCACCGCGTTCTCCCAGCCCGCGAACACCGCATGCGCCACGATCGCGTGGCCGATGTTCAGCTCCTTGATGCCGGGCAGCGCGGCGATCGGCTGCACATTGGTGTAGTGCAGGCCATGGCCGGCGTTGACCACCAGGCCGTGCTTCTGGCCCGCATCGACGCCATCGGCGATGCGGCGGAACTCGAGCGCCTGCTCATCGGGCGTATGCGCATCGGCATAGCGGCCGGTATGCAGCTCGATCACCGGCGCGCCGCACGCGGCCGCCGCGGCGATCTGGTCGGCATCGGCATCAATGAACAGCGACACGCGGATGCCGGCACCGGCCAGCTGCGCGCACGCCGCCTTGACCTGCTCGAAACGCCCGGCCACATCGAGCCCGCCCTCGGTGGTCACTTCCTCGCGGCGCTCCGGCACCAGGCATACGTCCTGCGGACGGATCTCGCAGGCGATGTCGAGCATCTCCTGCGTGAGCGCGCATTCCAGGTTCATGCGCGTGGCCAGTTGCGGGCGCAGCGCGCGCACGTCGGCATCGCGGATATGGCGGCGGTCTTCGCGCAGGTGCAGCGTGATCAGGTCGGCGCCGGCCTGTTCCGCCAGCAGCGCGGCACGGATGGGATCGGGGTACACGGTGCCGCGCGCGTTGCGCAGCGTGGCGACGTGGTCGATATTGACGCCAAGGTCGATGACGCCCGGATTTGCGTGGAAGATCATGCGAGCAGGTGCAGGAGTAAGTCGGATGGTTCTTGAGTCGGTCAGAGATACTGCAGGTCGATCAGAATCTGGCGCGTCTTCAGCGGCGCGCCTTGCAGATAATAATGCAGCAGGAACCGCATCAGCGCGCGGCTTTGCGCGGCGGTCTGCGCGCGGCTGTAATCGTCCTGCGCCATGTCCAGCAGGGTCTGGCCGGTCACCACCGGCCACGACGACGGGTCGCTCGGCTGCGCGCGGCGCACGCCGCGCTCTGGCTGGTAGACATAGTCCAGGCCCGGCTGGACCCGCTCGCCGGTGCTCAGGCACTGGTCAAAGGCAACCGCGAAGCCAGTTTCCTGCAGCAGCACGCGTTCAAAGCTGCGCAGCACCAGCCCGGCTTGCTCGCCGTGCGCCAGCCGCGTCAGCGTCGTCAGGTAATGGCGGAACAAGGCCGGATGCGCATCCTCGCGCGGGCAGAAGCGCATCAGCAGCTCGTTCAGGTAGAACGCCGACAGCAACGCATCGCCGGCCAGCGGCGGCATGCCGCCGACCCACTCGGCCTTGGTCAGGGTCTTGACCTCGCCGCGGCCGCTCCATGACACCGAGACCGGGTGGAAATGCTGCAACACCGCACGCAACGCGGAGTGCGGGCGCTTGGCGCCCTTGGCCACCATCGAGATGCGGCCGTAGTCGCGCGTGAACAGGTCCAGGATCAGGCTGGTCTCGCGATACGGCCAGGCGTGCAGCACAAAGCCGGGCTGCTCGGCCACGCGCGACTCGGGCCGGGCCGGCAAGATGCGCATGGCACGATCCATCATCGCGCGCGCGGCAGCGTCGGCCATGCCGGGCAGCGCCCTGCTGTCGAGCAGTTCGGCGGCCTCGTCGACCACGGGGTCGGCGCGGCGGGACCGTGGCGCCGGCGCCGGCGCGCGCGCGATGTCAGCCGTCTTGCTCACTGGTCGCTCGCTGTTGTGCTCACTCGTAGCCGTACGCGCGCAGCCCTGCTTCGTTGTCGGCCCAACCGCTCTTCACCTTGATCCACATTTCCAGGTAGACCTTGCCGTCGAACAGCTTTTCCATGTCCAGGCGCGCCTCGGTGGAGATCTGCTTGAGCTTGGCGCCCTTGTTGCCGATGATCATGGCCTTGTGCGCGTCTCGCTCGACCAGGATGGTGGCAAAGACGCGGCGCAGGCGGCCTTCGGTCTCGAACTTGTCGATGATCACGGTGCTGGTGTACGGGAGCTCGTCGCCGGTCCAGCGGAACACCTTCTCGCGGATGATCTCCGAGGCCAGGAAGCGCTCGCTGCGGTCGGTCATGGCGTCGGCGTCGTACATCGGCTCGCCTTCCGGCAGGTAGGGCCGGATGATCTCGAACAGGCGCGCGATATGGTCGTGGGTCTTGGCCGTCATCGGCACCACTTCGCGGAACGGGAACTGCTGCCCCATCTTTTCCAGGAAGGGCATCATCACTTCCAGGCGGTTCTCGCCGTTGACGCGGTCCAGCTTGTTGGCGACCAGCAGCACCGGCGTGTTCTTCGGCAGCAGCGACAGCACCTTCTCGTCGTCGGCGCCGTAGTAGCCGGCCTCGACCACGAACAGGACCAGGTCCACCGACGACAGCGTGGACGTGACCGCGCGGTTCAGCGAACGGTTCAGCGCGCTGGCGTGGCGGGTCTGGAAGCCCGGCGTGTCGACGAACACATACTGCGCGTCATCCGTGGTCTGGATGCCGACGATGCGGTGGCGCGTAGTCTGCGCCTTGCGCGAGGTGATGCTGATCTTCTGGCCGACCAGCGCGTTCATCAGCGTGGACTTGCCCACGTTGGGGCGGCCGACGATGGCCACGGTGCCGCAGCGGAACGCCGCGGCCGGGGTATCCGCCGCGTCTTGCTGCGGATGGGTAGATTCGGTCATTCCTTCAACCTGAGAGACAGCTGTGGGTCCTGCGGCACGGGTTGCTTGCGGGTCTTGCCGGTGCGCTCGGCGCGGCTGCGCTTGAGCAGCTGCGGCACCAGCTTCTGGACTTCGTCCAGCGCCAGCTTGGCGGCGGCCTGCTCGGCAGCGCGCCGCGAGGCGCCGGTGCCAAACACCCGGACTTCCAGTTTAGGCACCGTGCACTCGACTTCAAACTGCTGGCTGTGCGCGGCCCCGTGTGTGGCGATTACGTTATATTGCGGCAGGGCGATCTTGTGGCCCTGCAGGTATTCCTGCAGCAGGGTCTTGGCGTCCTTGCCCAGCGTGCGCGGGTCGACCTGCTCCAGGATCGGGATATAGAGCTTGCGGATCAGCGCGCGCGCGGCGTCGAAGCCGGCGTCGAGGAAGACCGCGCCGACGATCGCTTCGAGCGCATCGGCGAGGATGGACGGACGGCGGAAGCCTCCGCTCTTGAGTTCGCCCTCGCCCAGGCGCAGCGTGTCGGACAGCTGCAACATCTGGGCGATCTCGTACAGGGCCTGCTGCTTGACCAGGTTGGCCCGCACGCGCGACAGGTCGCCCTCGTCGAGCTTGCCGAACATGCCATAGAGCATGTCGGCCACGGCGCAGTTGAGCACCGAATCGCCCAGGAATTCAAGGCGTTCGTTGTGCTGGGCGCTGTGGCTGCGGTGCGTCAGCGCCTGTTGCAGCAATTCGGGCTTGCTGAATCGGTAGCCGAGTCGTTGCTGCAAGGCGTCAAGGTTCATATCAGTGCTGCGTTCCTGAATAGGTAATCAGTAGGCTCAGGGGTCCGTAGACGGGCACCTCGGTCCGGTACGAGAAATCGACCGACTGGATGGTGCCGTTCTCGTCTTCCCGGATCAGGAGGTCCTCGGCCTTGACTGCGGTAATCCGGTCGATGGCTGCCTGCTTTTCAAAAAAATCGGCCACTTCGCGCTTGTTGGCGGCGCGCTGCTTGGCATAGCTGGCGGCGCGCTTGACCGAAAAATACTCCACCAGGCTCGGGATCGCGCGCAGGGCCGGCAAGGCCACCCCGATCACGAACACCACGATCACCAGCAGCGTCCAGACGGAAAACCCGCCCATGCCTGCCCGGCGTCGTACCGGATTCCTGCCCACCACCTTCCCAAGTTGACCCATGATGCGCTCGTCCTCGTTTTGCGTTGAGTGTTCTTGCGCCGCGGGGATTCTTATTTGAACGTTCCCACGCGTCCGAAATTGCCGAGGTTCATCCAGATCACAAAGGCCTTGCCGACGATATTCTCATCCGGCACGAACCCCCAGAAACGGGAATCCAGGCTGTTGTCCCGGTTGTCACCCATGACGAAATAGTGACCTGCAGGTACCTTGCAGGTCACGCCCTGCTGATTGTAAGTGCAGTTTTCCCGGTACGGGAAATCCGGGTCCGCCCCCGCGATAAACGCCGGGCGGTCGGCGTCGTTCAGGATGCCATGATCGACGCTGCCTGGCAGCTTTTCGCGGAAATGCCTGGAATATGCCAGGCGCTCCTCGTCCAGGAAATCCGGCAGCGCGGCGTACTCGGCCGGCTTGCCGTTGATGGTCAGGCGCTTGTTGGCATACTGCACCACGTCGCCTGGCACGCCGATCACGCGCTTGATGTAGTCGAGCGACGGGTCTTTCGGGTAGCGGAACACCATGACGTCGCCGCGCTGCGGCTCGCCCATGTCCATGACCTTCTTGTTCACCACCGGCAGGCGGATGCCGTACTCGTACTTGTTGACCAGGATGAAGTCGCCGATCAGCAGCGTCGGGATCATCGAGCCGGACGGGATCTTGAACGGCTCGACCACGAACGAGCGCAGCACGAACACCGCCAGGATCACCGGAAAGAAACTGGCCGAATATTCCAGCCACCACGGCTGGCGCAGCTTTTCCTCGGCCAGGCGCTTGCGCGTGGCGTCAGCTTCCGCCGCGCCGAAGCGGCCCTGCAGGTCGGCCTGGCGCGAATCGAATTCGGCCAGCGCCAGCCGCGCCGAAGAGCGGCGCTGTCGCTCGAACACGAGCTTGTCCGCAACCCACGCGACGCCCGTAATCACCACCAGCACAAAAAGGATCAGTGCAAAATTCATGACGGCTTCTGGTTTTTTGAAATCCTGGTACAGCCTGTTCTTTCACCACGGCGGCAAACCGCCGCGCGTGGCACTGCCCTGCTCGCGGCGCCTTCTTACTTGTCATCCACCTGCAGGATGGCCAGGAAAGCCTCCTGCGGGATCTCGACCGTACCGACCTGCTTCATCCGCTTCTTGCCCGCCTTCTGCTTCTCCAGCAGCTTCTTCTTGCGCGTGATGTCGCCGCCGTAGCACTTGGCCAGCACGTTCTTGCGCAGCGCCTTGACGTTTTCGCGCGCAATGATATTCGCGCCGATGGCGGCCTGGATCGCCACGTCGTACATCTGGCGCGGAATGATCTCGCGCATCTTGGCTGCGACCTCGCGGCCGCGGTATTGCGAGTTCGAACGGTGCACGATCACCGACAGCGCATCGACCTTGTCGCTGTTGATCAGGATGTCGACCTTGACCACGTCCGACGGGCGATATTCCTTGAACTCGTAGTCCATCGACGCATAGCCGCGCGACACCGACTTCAGGCGGTCGAAGAAGTCCATCACGATTTCCGCCATCGGGATCTCGTAGGTCAGCTGCACCTGCTTGCCGTGGTAGCTCATGTTGATTTGCGAGCCACGCTTCTGCGTGCACAGCGTAATCACCGAGCCGACATATTCCTGCGGCATATACAGGTTGACGGTGACGATCGGTTCCAGGATCGCCTCGATCTTGCTCGGGTCCGGCATCTTCGCCGGATTTTCCACGGTGATCACGGTGCCGTCGCGCATCTCGACCTGGTACACCACCGTCGGCGCGGTGGTGATCAGGTCCATGTCGAACTCGCGCTCCAGGCGCTCCTGCACGATCTCCATGTGCAGCAGGCCGAGGAAGCCGCAGCGGAAGCCGAAGCCCAGCGCCTGCGACACTTCCGGCTCGAACATCAGCGAGGCATCGTTGAGCCGCAGCTTTTCCAATGACTCGCGCAGCGCCTCGTACTGGTTGGCCTCAACCGGGTACAGGCCGGCGAACACCTGCGGCTTGACTTCCTTGAAGCCCGGCAGCGGCGCTTCGGCCTTGCGCTGCATGGTGGTGATGGTATCGCCCACCTTGGCCGCCTTCAGTTCCTTGATGCCGGCGATGACAAAGCCCACCTGGCCCGCCGTCAGCGCATCGCGGGGGATCGACTTCGGCGTAAACACGCCCACCTGCTCGACCAGGTGCTGTGAGCCGTTGGCCATCAGCAGTACCTTGTCCTTGGGACGCAGGGTGCCGTTGACCACGCGAACCAGCATCACCACGCCGACGTAGTTGTCGAACCACGAGTCGATGATCAGCGCCTGCAGCGGCGCGTCGGCGTCGCCCTCGGGCGGCGGCACCTTGGCGATCAGCGCCTCGATCACGTCCTGCACGCCCTGCCCGGTCTTGGCCGAGCACGGCGTGGCGTCCTGCGCGTCGATGCCGATCACGTCCTCGATCTCCTGGATCGCGTTATCGGGGTCGGCCTGCGGCAGGTCGATCTTGTTCAGCACCGGCACCACTTCCACGCCCAGCTCGATCGCGGTGTAGCAGTTGGCCACGGTCTGCGCCTCAACGCCCTGTGAGGCGTCGACCACCAGCAGCGCGCCTTCGCAGGCGGACAGCGAGCGGCTCACTTCATAGCTGAAGTCGACGTGTCCCGGGGTGTCGATCAGGTTCAGGTTGTAGACCTTGCCGTCGCGCGCCTTGTAGCTGAGCGCAGCGGTCTGCGCCTTGATGGTGATGCCGCGCTCCTTTTCGATATCCATCGAATCGAGGACCTGCGCTTCCATCTCCCGATCCGACAGCCCTCCACAAAGCTGAATGATCCGGTCGGCCAGGGTGGACTTCCCATGGTCGATATGGGCAATGATCGAGAAATTACGGATATGGTCCATCTAGTGTTCAGGGGGGCGCCGGCGTGAGAGCCCGCGCGGCAACAAGCGGTTGAGCGGCCCGGCGCCGCGCGCCGCAAGGCGGGCGCGGGCGTACCGCAGGTTCGGGGGGTGCAATTTTTGCGCCAATCCGCAATTTTACCGGATTTTCAATGACTTCCGGGTCGTCAAATGGCGGCGTGGCGCGGTTGGCGGCGGTTACCGACGGGGATCAGCGGGTTGTGCGCGCGCTGCCATGTGCGGCAAGCCACACCCTTACGGCAGCTTCGTCGAGGAAATAGTGGCAAAGCTCCACGGCGCCGCCCTGCAAGTCTGCTGGGGTGCCCGGCATCAGCACCGGCACCAGTTCGCCAAAGCGGTCTTCCAGCCCCGCATCGGCATCGACATCCACCTCGTGCAGGGCGAAAGAAAAATCGCGCCGGAGCGGCTCCAGCGCGACCTTCATGTCTTCGCAAAGGTGGCAGTATGCCCGACCGTACAGTGTCAGCGCAGGCATACCGGCCATTGCGGATCAGCGGCTGGACGTGGCGCCCGGACGCAGCGTCAGCACCTGGGTGGCATCGCCGCGCCGCACGAACACCGCGGCAATCCGGTTCTTGTCCAGGCTGCGCACCAGCTCGTTGAACTGGCGGGCGTTGGTCACATCCGTATCGCCCAGGCGCAGGATGATGTCGCCCGGACGGATGCCGGCACGCAGCGCCGGGCCGTCGGCCACTTCCACCTCGACGCCCGACTTGAGCTTGAGCTCCTTCAGGCGTGCCTCGGGCAGGTCGTTGACCACCAGGCCAAGCGCATTGGGCTTGCCGGCCTGTGCCGCGCTGTCGTCCTTGGGCGTTGCGCCGCTGCGAGCCTTGGCCTTGCCGTCCGGCTCCAGCTCGGTGACGGTGATGGTGACCTCGCGGACCGCGCCCTTGCGCCACAGCTGCAGCGGCACGCGCGTGCCCGGCTTGGTCTCGCCCACCATGCGCGGCAGGTCCGAGGCCCGCTCGATATCGCGGCCGTTGAACTTGAGGATGATGTCGCCGGCTTCGATGCCCGCCTTCTCGGCAGGACCGCCCGGCTCGACGCTGCCGACCAGCGCGCCGCGCGCACGGCCCAGGCCCAGCGAATCGGCCACCTCCTTGGTGACGTCGCCGATCGCCACGGCGATGCGCCCGCGCGTCACGCGCCCGGAGCTCTTGAGCTGCTCGGACACGCGCATCGCCTCGTCGATCGGGATTGCGAACGAGATGCCCATGTAGCCGCCGCTGCGGCTGTAGATCTGCGAGTTGATGCCGATCACCTCGCCGCGCAGGTTGATCAGCGGGCCGCCGGAATTGCCGGGGTTGACCGCCACGTCGGTCTGGATGAACGGCAGGTAGTCGCCCGTGTCGCGGCCCTTGGCCGAGACAATGCCGGCGGTCACGCTGTTGTCCAGCCCGAACGGCGAGCCGATCGCCAGCACCCATTCGCCGGCGCGGACCTTGTTGGAATCGCCCAGCGGCAGGCGCGGCAGGCCGCTGGCCTCGACCTTGAGCAGCGCCACGTCGGTGCGCTTGTCCGAGCCGATCAGCTTGGCCTTGAATTCGCGCTTGTCGGGCAGCGTCACATAGATGGTTTCGGCGTCGGCCACCACGTGCGCGTTGGTCATCACGTAGCCGTCCTGGCTGATGATGAAGCCCGAACCCACGCCGCGGCTCTGCTCTTCCTGCTGTGGCGGCTGGCCGCGGCGGGGGGCGCCGGGCGCCGGGGCACCGGGCATCGGCACGCCGAAGAAGCGCCGGAAGAATTCCGCCATCTCGTCATCGCCGCCGGGTGCACCGCGCTGGCGCACGAGTTCCGTGGTGCGGATATTGACCACGGCCGGGCTGGCCTTTTCCACCAGGTCGGTGAAATCGGGCAGGTTGTAGTTGGAGGCGGCAGCCTGGGCATGGCTGACTTCGGCAACAGTCGGGCCGAGCAGCATCATGGCAGCCATGACCACGGCCCGCGCCAGGGCTGGAGATCTGAACATCATCGACAACTCCCGGGATTCAGCGAATAGAAGAAAAACCGTCTGGATGTGATCCCGTGGCGGGGACCCCTGCGCAGGTTTCATGAAGAGCCGGCGCCGGGACAGAGTCCGGCGGCGTCGGCTGCACCTGCGTCAAGCTCAGTGTACCGCCTTGGGCGGGCGGTACTCCACGGCCGTCGCAAACTGCCGCACGGTGCTCGCCGGCACCTCGCCCACCACGGTAATCCAGAAATCGGCAATTCGGCGCACCACGACCTGGGTCGCGCCGAGCGCTGCCACGCCCTCGCGGCGCACGCGTTGCTCGGAAACCGGTTCAATGAAGACCGACAGGCCGGTCAGCCCGTCGCTGTAAACGACCTGCAGCACTTCGAAGACCTGGCCGCGCGCGTTGCCCGGCGCGGGTGCGCGCAGCTCGCCGAGCGGACGGCGCACTTCGCGGATCTTCTGGAAGCCCTTGAGCGGCACCGCAATCGACCAGCCCTCGTCGGCGATATTGGTCGGCTGGTAGGTCACCTCATAGCGATTCCAGCTGCTGGAATTCTTGATCGCACCGAGGATATGCTGCTTTTCGGACGGCACCCCGATCTGCACCTGCGAGAACGCGACCTGCTCCAGCACCTTGCCACCATCGCCGATGGTCTGCGCGCGCATCAGCAGGCCGGAGTTTTTCTCCGCCCACAGGCGCACCGCATAGCGCGCGGCATCGTGCGGCTCCAGCGCGAAGACCTCGCACTCCATGCCTGCCACCCGCTCGGCGGGCATCTTGCGCATGTCGTACAGGTCCAGCACGTCGTTCTTGTTGGTGGCGAGCAGCGCCGGGAAGCGATCCTTGGCCTCCTGCTTCTCCACCACCACCAGCTTGGCTTCGGGGATCAGGCTGTGCACCACGTCATTCTGACGCAGCACCTCGCGCGGTTTGCCGTCGAGCGTTTCCAGGCGTTCGTACTCGTTGTGGACGAGATCGCTGTAATGCTGGATACGCGAGGCGTGCATGACGCTGCCGCGCTGGTAGATCAGCGTGCCGACATAGTTCTCGCGCTGTGCGGCTTTGTGGATCTTGTTGAGCCAGGCGGTGGCGTCGCGTCGGTTCAGCGTACTGTCTGAAGGCTGTGCGGTGGCCGCGGCAGCGCTCAGACACAAGGCCAGAAAAAAGGACCTACGCAGGGCCCTGATTTTCTGCGCGCCCGCTACATAGGCGGGCGACCCTCCTTTATGCATGTCCGGCATTATTCCTGCGTATTTTCCTGAGTGAAGTTTGCACCGTTGGCAACCGTGCGCATGGTGGGCACGAACGCATCCGTTGCCACCGACGTGCGATGGGCACGCAGGTATTCGTCCAGGCGCGGGTCGCGGATCATCTGGGGAGTTTCCGCCGCCACGGTGACGATGCCAGAGGCCGGGCTGGCCGGCTGGTCGGCGCGTGCCACCACGGCATCGGGCGTGGCCAGCGTGGCGGGGCCGCGCATCTGCGGCACGACCACCCAGCTGACCGCTGCCACGGCGGCGGCGATCGCGGTGCCCGGCATCACGCGGCGCACCCACGACGGCCTGACCAGCAGGCGGTGGCGGGCGCTGGCCTGCGCCACTGCCGGCACCAGTACATGCGGCTCGGCTTCCAGGCGCGCGGAGAAACGAGAGAGGAAAGCAGAGGTGGAACCCGCGTGCGTCAGGTCTTCCGAACGCAGCGTGTCGCCGATCAACTGGTAAGTGGCCCAGTCGGACATGCCGGCATCGCTTTTCGCGAGGCCCAGCACGGCATCGACTTCGTGCGGCGCCAGTTCGCCATCCATCAATACGGAGATCTGCTCCGCTGCTTCCACTACATGAACCGACTGCTTATGAGCCTGACCCATTTCCCACCCCAAGACATTCCATTGAACACCGATAATCCCGTCACTTCTGTCGCTTATCGATGCAGGAATACGCTGCAACGCTGGCCGCACGACATTCTTCTTGACTACCCGACTACTACCACCGTTTGCCCTCTGCCGTTCCCAGCAGCGGACGCAATTTCTCGGCAATCGCCTCGCGCGCCCGGAAGATCCGCGAACGCACCGTGCCGATCGGACATCCCATCGCTTCGGCGATCTCCTCATAGCTGAGGCCCTCGATCTCGCGCAGCGTGATGGCGGTCCGCAATTCTTCCGGAAGCGCCTCCATTGCGCGGTTCACCGTCTCGGCGACCTGGCGTGTGTGGAGCATCGATTCCGGCGTATTGATATCCCTTAGTTGCTCACCGTCCGCAAAAGTTTCAGCCTCCTCTGCATCGATATCGCTGGACGCTTCCGGGCGGCGGCCCTGGGTGGCAAGGTAGTTCTTGGCCGTGTTGACGGCGATCCGGTACAGCCACGTATAAAAGGCCGACTCCCCGCGGAACTGGGGCAACGCGCGGTATGCCTTGATAAAGGCATCCTGCGCCACATCCTCCACCTCAGCGGGGTCCCTGACCAGGCGCGAAATCAGGCGAATGATCTTCCGATGGTATTTGGTCACCAGAAGTTCAAAGGCCCGCTTGTCGCCCTGCTGGACGCGTTCAACTAGGAGCTGATCGGCTTCGCGTTCGCTCACGTATGGCTCACCTGCAGTGTATCTCTTGGTTTGGTCGTCACGACAAACGTTGTATTTTACCTACGATTCTAAGCCCGCCCGGTGAAGCAACGCGCATCCTGTGACCGCAAGCTAACAAAATCGTTCCCCTGCCCGCATCTCAGGTTGCACCCGCAGTGCAACTCTGGCGGCGCGTTGCAACCGCCGCGCCATCTCGGGCGAACCTGCCTGCCAGGGAAGAAAGATGGCGCCGGGCATCCCGGGCGCTCCGGGCGCCAGGCGCACGACAGCGGCGCCGCCGGCCTGCCAGCATTGCCTGACCACAGCCTCGTGCCGGGCATCACCCGGCCCTTGCAGGCGGATCCGCAATGGGCCGTTGCCGTCGGGCGCATGCAGCACTGCCGTGCAGCGCCAGCGCAGGCTGCACCACCACGCCGGCCAGGCACGCACCGTTGCCGCTGCGGCAAGCACGAGTGCCAGCGCCATGGTGGCATGCCCCCAATGGAAACCAGCCTGACTGCTGGCTATTACAGCGGCCAGCGTCCGCGCCAGCAGCGCGAGCGCCAGCATTTCGCCGGCACAAAACACGAACAGGGTCCACCACAACGGGTGGACCCTGCCCTGGCGCAGCCCGCGAAGGGCCCGCCTCAACCTCGGATCAGGCGCGGCGGAAAACAAGCGTGCCGTTGGTGCCGCCGAAACCGAAGTTGTTCTTCACCGCGACCTCGATCTTCATCTCGCGCGCCGTGTTGGCCACGTAGTCCAGGTCGCACTCGGGATCCTGGTTGTCGAGGTTGATCGTCGGCGGCGACACCTGGTTGTGCAGCGCCAGCACGGTGAAGACCGATTCCAGGCCGCCGGCACCGCCCAGCAGATGGCCGGTCATCGACTTGGTCGAGTTCACCACCATCTTGTAGGCCTGGTCCCCGAATGCGGCCTTGATCGCATCGGATTCGTTCTTGTCGCCCAGCGGTGTAGACGTACCATGGGCGTTCAGGTAATGCACCTGGTCCGTATTGATGCCGGCGTCCTTGAGCGCATTGACCATGCAACGGCGCGGGCCGTCCATGTTCGGCGCGGTCATGTGGTAGGCGTCGCCGCTCATGCCAAAGCCGATCAGCTCGGCATAGATGCGCGCGCCGCGCGCCTTGGCCGACTCGTACTCCTCCAGCATCATCACCCCGGCGCCTTCGCCCAGCACGAAGCCGTCGCGGTCCTTGTCCCACGGACGCGAAGCGGCGGCCGGATCGTCATTGCGCGTCGACAGCGCACGCGCAGCGGCGAAACCGCCGATGCCCAGCGGCGACACGGTCGACTCGGCACCGCCCGCCAGCATGGCGTCGGCATCGCCGGCCTGGATCAGGCGGGCGGCCAGGCCAATGCTGTGCAGGCCGGTCGTGCAAGCCGTCACGGCAGCCAGGTTCGGGCCCTTGATACCGTGGATGATCGACAGGTGGCCGGCGATCATGTTGATGATCGAGCCAGGCACGAAGAACGGCGAAATCCGGCGCGGACCGCGCTCGGTCAGCACGGCGTGGGTCTCTTCGATCAACGGCAGGCCGCCGATGCCCGAGCCGACCAGCACGCCGATGCGCTCGGCATTGGCTTCGGTCACTTCCAGGCCGCTGTCCTTCAGCGCCTGCGTGCCGGCCGCAATGCCGAAATGGATGAAGGTATCCATCGCGCGGGCTTCCTTGGCCGGGATGTAGTCCTCGGCATTGAAACCCTTCACTTCACCGGCAAAGTGCACGGAAAGCGCGGAGTGATCGAATTTGGTGATGGTGGCGATGCCGGACTTGCCGGCAACCAGGTTGGCCCAGCCTTCGGCAACCGTGTTTCCGACCGGAGACACAAGGCCAAGCCCAGTGACGACGACGCGACGACGGCTCACTATGTTTTCCTACGGGTGCGTGAAACGGGAACGGAACAGAGATCAGCCCGCCGCCGGCCTTGCGGGCCGCGCGGCGAAGCACATTCCATTCTGCTTCTTCAAACAGACGAAAGCCACAGAAAACAGCAAGGCGCGGCCGCAACGGCCCGCCCACCTGCCTTCTGTGGCTCGGAATGCAGAGACGACGGGCTTAGGCCTTGACGTGCGCGGTGGCGTAGTCGATAGCCTGTTGCACGGTCGTGATCTTTTCGGCTTCCTCATCAGGAATTTCCATGCCGAATTCATCTTCCAACGCCATCACGAGTTCAACCGTGTCCAGCGAGTCCGCACCGAGATCGTTCACGAACGACGATTCGTTCTTGATATCTGCCTCGGCCACGCCAAGCTGTTCTGCCACGATTTTCTTGACGCGTTGTTCGATATTGTCCATGTAACCCTCCAGGGAAGTTCGACAAAAAGTGGGCGCATTTTAGCAGGTTTGAGGCGACAGAAATGCCGCCTGCCAAGCTTTGCAAGAATCGCGCCCGTTTGGTTCGGAAAACTACTACTTCAGGCGGCTTCTTCGGGCTTCTCCCCCGAAACCAGCCAGCCAAAACCCCATTAATTCATGTACATCCCGCCGTTCACATGCAGCGTAGTGCCGGTAATGTAAGCGGCATGCGGGCCAGCCAGGAAGGCCACTGCGTTGGCGATATCCTCCGGCTGGCCAAGGCGACCCAGCGGAATCTGCGTCTTGAGCGAAGCATGCTGCTCTTCGGACAGCGCCTTGGTCATGTCGGTGTCGATAAAGCCCGGCGCGACACAGTTCACGGTCACGTTGCGGCTGCCGATTTCCGCGGCCAGCGAGCGGGTCATGCCCGCCACGCCCGCCTTGGCAGCAGAGTAGTTCATCTGGCCGGGGTTGCCGACCGAGCCCACCACCGAAGTGATATTGATGATGCGGCCCTGGCGGGCCTTCATCATCGGGCGCAGCACCGCGCGCGACAGACGGAACACCGAAGTCAGGTTGGTCTGGATCACGGCCAGCCAGTCCTCGTCCTTCATGCGCATCGCCAGCTGGTCCTGCGTGATGCCGGCATTGTTGACCAGCACGCCGATGCCGCCGTGGGTCTTGACGATCTCGTCGATGAGCGCGTCGCAAGCGGCCGCGTCATTGACGTTGAGCACGGCGCCCTTGCCCTTCAGGCCGTCGGCGCCGAGGTAATCGGTGATGCCGGCCGCGCCGGCTTCGCTGGTGGCGGTGCCGATCACGGTGGCGCCCTGGCGGGCCAGTTCCAGCGCGATGGCGCGGCCGATGCCGCGCGAGGCGCCGGTGACCAGCGCAACCTGGTTGTCGAGAAGTTTGGTCATGCGGATGTCCTCTTGCTTACTTCAGCAGTGCCAGCGTGTCTTGCAGCGAGGCCGGATCGAAGATCGCACCGCCGGTCAGGTTGCCGTCGATGCGCTTGGTCATGCCGGCCAGCACCTTGCCGGGGCCGCATTCGATCACGTGCGTGACGCCTTCGGCGGCCATCTTCTGCACGCACTCGACCCAGCGCACCGGCGCGGCGGCCTGGCGCACCAGGGCGTCCTTGATCGCATCCGGATCATTGACGATGGCGACGTCGACGTTGTTCACCAGCGGGATCGACGGCGCCGAGAAAGCCAGGCCGGCCATGCGCTCGCGCAGGCGGTCCGAAGCGGGCTTGAGCAGCGACGAGTGGAACGGCGCCGACACCGGCAGCGGCAGCGCGCGCTTGGCGCCCTTGCCCTTGGCGATTTCGCAGGCCTTCTCGACCGCGGCCTTGTGCCCGGCAATCACCACCTGCGACGGCGCGTTGAAGTTCACGGCCTCGACCACGCCGGCGGCCGATGCCTCGGCGCAAGCGGCGCGCACGTCGTCATCGGACAGGCCCAGGATCGCGGCCATGGCACCCTCGCCCACCGGCACGGCTTCTTGCATGGCTTGCGCGCGGAAGCGCACCAGCGGTACCGCGTCGGCAAACGGGATCACGCCCGCGGCCACCAGCGCCGAGTACTCGCCCAGGCTGTGGCCGGCAACCAGCGCCGGTGCCGGACCACCGGCATCCAGCCAGGCACGGTAGACCGCCACTGCGGCGGTCAGCATCACCGGCTGCGTGTTGGTGGTCAGGTTCAGCTCTTCGGCGGGGCCTTCGGCGATCAGGCGGCCGAGATCCTGGCCGAGCGCGGCCGAGGCCTCTTCCACGGTGGCGCGCACCACGGCGTTATCGGCGAAGGCATTGAGCATGCCGACCGACTGCGAACCCTGGCCGGGAAATACGAAAGCGAATTTCATCGGATTGGAACCCTAACAAGAAACGGGTGGCCGGCGCCGCGGCATGCCCCGCATGCGCGGCATGCCATGGCGCCGGCCGCGAATCACATGCGCAGCAGCACCGCGCCCCAGGTGAAGCCGCCACCCACGCCTTCCATCAGCACGGTCTGGCCCGCGCGGATGCGGCCGTCGCGCACCGCGACGTCCAGCGCCAGCGGGATCGACGCGGCCGAGGTGTTGCCGTGCTCATGCACGGTGGCGACCATGCGCTCCGCCGGCAGGCCCAGCTTCTTTGCCGTGCCCTGCATGATGCGGATATTGGCCTGGTGCGGAATCAGCCAGTCGATCTGGCCCGGCGTCACGCTGGCAGCCTCCATGGCTTCGCGCGCGACCTTGTCCAGCACGTTCACGGCCAGCTTGAACACAGCCTGGCCGTCCATGTGCAGGAACGGGTTGCCGGTGATGTTGCCGCCGGCGACGTTGCCCGGCACGCACAGGATATCGACATGCCTGCCGTCCGAGTGCATCGCGGTGGACAGGATCCCCGGCTCCTCGGACGCCGACAGCAGCACGGCGCCGGCACCGTCGCCGAACAGCACGCAGGTGGTGCGGTCGTTGAAGTCCAGGATGCGCGAGAACACCTCGGTGCCGATCACCAGCACGTTGCGGTGCGAGCCGCTGCGGATGAACTTGTCGGCGGTGGCCAGCGCGTACACGAAGCCCGAGCACACCGCCTGCAGGTCGAACGCCGGGCAGTGGTTGGTGATGCCCAGCTTTTCCTGCACGATGCAGGCCGTGCTGGGGAACACGAAGTCCGGCGTCGAGGTGGCGACGATGATCAGGTCGATGCTCTGGCGGTCGATGCCGGCGGCTTCGATGGCCTGCTCGGCAGCCTTGACCGCGAGATCGCTGCTGGTCACATCCGGCTCGGCCCAGTGGCGTGCCGAAATGCCGCTGCGCGAGACGATCCAGTCGTCGCTGGTCTCGATGCCCTTTTCGGCAAGCTGCGTGGCCAGGTCATGGTTGCTCACGCGCCGCGGAGGCAGGTAGCTCCCGGTACCGATGATTTTTGCGTACTTGGTCATGTATTGTCGGATCGTATGGCCCGCAGGCACCCTCGACCGGCGCGCGTGGCGCTCAGGCGACGTGGGGGCTGGGATGCGCGCCAGGCACCTCTGTCTCCGGGGCGGGCTGTGCAGCGCCTGCGGCGCTGGATTTATCGGCAAAAGCCCGGGTGATGCGGGCGATCACGCCATTCTTGGCGGCATCATACCCGCGTTTGATGGCCCACTCAAAAGAATGGGCATCGGCCGAGCCGTGGCTCTTGATCACCAGCCCGCGCAACCCAAGCAGCGAGGCGCCGTTGTAGCGCGCCGGGTCGAGCCGCCTGGCTAGGCGCGACAGCACCGGCATGGCGACCGCGGCCAGCAGCTTGGTGAACCACGAGCGGGTGAATTCTTCCTTGATCATACTGCCGATCATCTTGGCCAGGCCCTCGGTGCTCTTGAGCGCCACGTTGCCGACGAAGCCGTCGCAGACCACGATGTCGGTAGTGCCCTTGAAGATGTCGTTGCCTTCCACGTTGCCGTAGAAGTTCAGCTCCGAGGCGCGCAGCAGTTCACCCGCACGCTTGACCACCTCATTGCCCTTGATGACTTCCTCGCCGATGTTCAGCAGGCCCACCGTGGGGTGTTCCTTGTGGTCGACCACGGCCACCATGGCTTCGGCCATGCGCGCGAACTGCAGCAGGTGCTCGGGCTCGCAGTCGGCATTGGCGCCCAGGTCCAGCACGGTGGTGCCCCAGCCTTGCTCGTTCGGGATGGTGGTGGCGATGGCCGGCCGCTCGATGCCTTCGAGCGTCTTGAGCACATAGCGCGACACCGCCATCAGCGCGCCGGTATTGCCGGCGGAGATGCAGGCACCGGCCAGGCCTTCCTTGACCTGCGTGACGGCGACGCGCATCGAGGAATCCCTCTTCTTGCGCAGCGCCACCTCGACCGGGTCATCCATGGTGATGACCTCGGTGGCCTCGACGATGGTCACGCGCGGATGGTCCAGCGCGTGCAGCTTCTTCAGCTGCGTCCGGATGGCGTCGGGCAAGCCGACCAGCACCATCTCGGCGTCGTCGTGGCGGGAAAGAAAACTGATCGCCGCAGGCACCGTCACGGAGACTCCGTGATCGCCGCCCATGCAGTCGATAGCGATTTTGATCGTCATTGTTCCTGGTACGGATAGCGCGGCGGCGCACGCCACGCCCGGCGGGAAATCCGAGCGCCCAACAAAAAAGCGGCAACGATCTTGCCGCTTTTTTGTCTCTGACCTTTTAGTGTCCGACCTACAGGCATGCGCGAGCGAGACGCAACGTCACGCCGAACGAAGCTATCAGTCGTTCTTGGTCTTGATGACCTTGCGGCCACGGTAGTAGCCGTTCGGGCTGACGTGGTGGCGCAGGTGGGTTTCGCCGGTGGTCGGCTCAACTGCCAGCGGCGCTGCCGACAGGTGATCGTGCGAACGGTGCATGCCGCGCTTGGACGGCGACTTCTTGTTCTGTTGAACAGCCATGATGACTCCTTCGAGAATTTTTCAATATTAACACACGCATCCCGCCCAAGGCGTAGCCGGGGCCCGGCCGGATGCTTCAGATTCACCTGCAAGACCTTGCGCACCGCCTGCCGGCGGCATCAATGCTTGGTCTTCAGGCCGGCCAGCGCCGCAAAGGGCGAAGGCCGTTTTTCTTCCTCAGGCTCAGCCTCTGGCTGCGCCTCGCCGTCCGAACCGGTCACGAGGCTTTCGTGCACCGTCGGGCAGACGTCATGCTTGGGGGCCACCGGCAACGCCAGCAGCACTTCATCTTCAATCAGGTCCAGCAGCGAGAAACGCTTCGAGCCGGCGATCACGTCGACTTCGTCGTCGTCCATCGGCGCGGCGTCGGCCGCTTCCTCGCTTTCCACCACCTCGAAACGCGTTGCCGTATCGATCGGCTCGGCATAGGGGGCCAGGCAGCGCTGGCAATCCAGCCAGATCCGGCCCTGCACGGTCACGTCGAGAAACAGCCGCCGCGCCACCGCGGCGCCCGGCTCGGCCGCCTCTTCACGCATGAAGCCAGTGACCGTATAGGCAAACGTCTCATCGGGTGCCGAGGCTGGCGCTTGCGCGGCGGTCTCGGCTAAGATGCGCGGCAAATCCCGCACCGCCACGTCGCCGGCCAGGCTTTCACCCTTCCGGCACAAGGCGAAGAGATCAAGCGCGCGCAGGTCAATCGGCTGGGTCATGTGCGTGCTCCGGTCGCTATACAATGACTGGTTCGCCACATTCCACGCCTGCCGGACTACGGGCCGCGCACATTGGCGGCACTGCGCCCGGGTGCGGATGCGGCTAAACGCGCGATTGTACGACGTAAACCGCGTCGAGGTCAAAGGTCTTGCAACGCGGGCCGCACCTTTTACTGTTTCGCTTCCTGTTCCGATTCCATTACTTATGTCCACAGACCCCCGCCCCAGCCTGATCCTTGGCTCCGGCTCGTCCTACCGCCGCGAACTGCTGGAGCGCCTGCGCATCCCGTTCGAGGTGGCCGTGCCCGACATCGACGAAACCCCGCTTGCCGGCGAAGCGCCCGAAGCCACCGCGCTGCGCCTGTCGCAGCGCAAGGCCGAAGCCATTGCCGCGCGCCATCCGGGCGTGCTGGTGATCGGCTCGGACCAGGTGCTGACCCTGGACGGCGAACAGATGGGCAAGCCCGGCACGCACGAGAAGGCCGTGGCGCAGCTGCGCCGCATGCGCGGGCGCACCGCCACCTTCCACTCGGCGCTGTGCCTGCTGGACGCACGCACCGGCACCGTGCAGCTGGCCGACGTGCAGACCCGCGTGACCATGCGCGACCTGACCGATGCTGAAATCGAGACCTACCTGCAGCTGGAGCGCCCCTACGACGTGGCCGGCAGCGCCAAGTCCGAAGGCCTGGGCATCGCGCTGCTGGAACGCGTCGAGTCGGACGACCCGACCGCACTGGTCGGCCTGCCGCTGATCGCACTGACCGGCATGCTGCGCCAGGCTGGCTACCCTCTTCTTTCCGCATGATCCGCACGAGCCCACGATGAGCGGCACTCTCTACCTGATCCCCAACACCCTCGGCAAGCGCGATGAAGCCGACCCGCTGGCCGACGTGATCCCGGCCGGCGTGCAGCAGATCGCGGCCAACCTCGATTACCTCGTCGCCGAGAACGCCAAGACCGCGCGCGCCTTCCTGAAGAAGCTGGGCGAGACCACGCCGCTGGCACGCCCGATCCAGCAGATCGATATCCGCGAGCTGAACGTCAACACGCGCGCCGACGCCCTGGCCGCACTGCTAGCCCCGCTCGAAGCCGGCCGCGACGGCGGCCTGCTGTCCGAGGCCGGCGTGCCGGCGGTGGCCGACCCCGGCGCCGACCTGGTGCGGCTGGCCCATGCGCGCCGCATCCGCGTGCGGCCGCTGGTCGGGCCCAGCTCGATCCTGCTGGCGGTGATGGGCTCGGGCCTGAACGGCCAGAGCTTTGCCTTCAACGGCTATCTGCCGGTCGATGCCGGCGAGCGCGCGCAGCGCCTGCGTGAGCTGGAACAGCGCTCGCGCAAGTCCAGCCAGACCCAGGTGTTCATCGAAACGCCCTACCGCAATGCGGCGCTGCTGGAAGCCATGCGCCAGCACTGCGCCGGCACCACGCTGCTGTCCGTGGCCGTGGACCTGACCCTGCCGGGCGAGACCATCGTCACGCTGCCGCTGTCGGACTGGCGTCCCGAGCGGATCGACCTGCACAAGCGCCCGGCGATTTTCTCGCTGCTGGCCATGTAAGAAACGGCAAAGGGGGCGCAAACGCCCCCTTTGCCGTTGCCGCCGCGCCATCCAGGCTCAGTGCATGCCCTGCATGCGGTTGCTCCACAGCATGGTCTTCATCGCCGCCGAGCCCACCGCCGCGCCAAAGCGCTTGGCCACGCGCTCGGCGATGTTCTCCTTGACGGTGTAGTCGACGATGTCCTCGGCCTTGAGCACATCGCGCGCGACATAGTCGGCACTGCCCAGCCCGTCGGCCAGGCCCAGCTCCACGGCGCGCTCGCCCGACCAGAACAGGCCGGAGAACAGTTCCGGATCATCCTTGAGCCGGTCGCCGCGCCCTTCTTTGACCACGTCGATGAACTGCTGGTGGATCTGCTTGAGCATGGCCTCGGCAAAGGCCTTCTGCTTGGGCACCTGCGGCGAGAACGGGTCCAGCATGCCCTTGTTGGCGCCCGAGGTGTACAGCCGGCGCTCCACGCCCAGCTTGTCCATCAGCCCGGTAAAACCAAAACCGTCCATCAGCACGCCGATCGAACCCACGATGCTGGCCTTGTCGACATAGATCTTGTCGGCCGCCGCGGCCACGTAATAGCCACCCGAGGCGCAGATCTCTTCCACCACCACATAGAACGGCTTGGACGGATAAAGCGTGCGCAGCCGCTGGATCTCGTCGTTGATGATGCCCGCCTGCACCGGCGAGCCGCCCGGCGAGTTGATTTTCAGGATCACGCCGGCGGCATTGCCGTCAGCGAACGCCGCCTGCAACGAGGCATTGATCGATTCCGCGCTGGCCGGGGTGCCGGCGGCGATTTCGCCCTCCAGCGTGACCATGGCGGTATGGCGGCCCGAGGTGCTGATGGCGCCATCGCCCTTGAAGTCGAACAGCGTGACCAGGATCAGCGCCAGCAAAGCCAGTCCGACAAAGCGGAAGAAGATGCGCCAGCGCCGTGCCGCGCGCTGCTCGCGCAGCGATGCGGTCAGCACTTTTTCCAGCAGATCGCGCTCCCAGCCGGCGCCGCCGCCAACCGGGGGCCCCGCCGTGGCTCCAGCCATGCGCGCCTTGCGCTCGCGCGCTTCACGCCTTGCGGCGTCGTCGCCGGCTCGCAATTCGTCTTCCAGCGGGTAGTCGGCGCGCGGTGCGGTGACCAGGCGCTCGGACTCCGCCTGGGGCGCCCCTTCGCCCGGCGCACCGTCGCCGGCTGGCTTGTGCTCGTCCGGCTGACCCGATTCACCCGATGGCGGCTTCTGTTGTTCTGTCATGCAAATCGCTCGTGGAAACGCCTGGAACCCCAGGCCTGGAAATACAACGGCCGGCCTGACTGCTGGCCCTGCCCGTCATTCAGGCACCGCCCATGCGCGCAGCAATCCGGTATGGCGCTTCCGGTAGCCAGTAGACCTGGCCGTCGCGCTCCTCTATGCGCAGCTTGGCCAGCGATGCACCGCGGCAGGGACCGCCGACGCACTCGCCGCTGTCCGGCGCATAAACCGCGCCATGTGTGGCGCACATCAAGTATAGGCCCGAGGCATCGAAGAACCGGCGTTCCTGCCAGTCCAGTTCCATCGGCACATGGGCGCACTGGTTCAGGTAGCCGTGCGCGGCGCCGTCGAAACGCACCACGAAGGCGCCGATCTCGCGCTGGTCCAGCGCCACCGAGAAGCGCACGCCCAGGCCGCCTTCCTCCAGGTCCTCGGCGGCGCACAGCCGCACCGGCGCCTGGCCGGCCGCTGCCTCAGGCATGGGCCAGCAGCCAGTCGGTCAGGTCGGGGATGGAAGTCGCGCAATGCACCGGCGCCATCGCGCGCAGCGAATCTGCGGGATGTGCGCCATAGCACACACCAATCCCCTTGGCGCCGGCATTGGCCGCCATCTGCAGGTCATGGGTGGTGTCGCCGACCATCACCGTGCGCTCCACGTCCTGGCCCAGTTCGCGGGTCAGTTCGTGCAGCATGGCCGGGTGCGGCTTGGAGAAGGTCTCGTCGGCACAGCGCGTGGCGTCGAACAGGCGGGTCAGACCGCTCGCGGCCAGCGCGCGCTGCAGGCCGACGCGGGTCTTGCCGGTGGCCACGCCAAGAAAATAGTGTTCGCCGCGCAGGGCCTCCAGCATTTCGCGCACGCCGTCGAACAGCACCAGGTCGGCGTCGCGAGCGAGGAAGTGGTAGCGGTAGCGTTCGGCCAGGCGCGGGTAGTCGGCGGGGTCCAGCGTCGGCACCGCGTAAGACAGCGCATCCTTCAGGCCCAGCCCGATCACGTGGCTGGCGGCGCTGTCATCCGGCACCGGCAGGCCCAGGTCGCGGCTGGCAAGCTGGATGCACTTCGCGATGGTCGGGGTCGAGTCCATCAACGTCCCGTCCCAGTCGAAAACGATCAGGTCAAATTGTTGCCTGGCCATGGAAGTCCTTGTGGCGTTTGATGCACTACCCTACTCCGGGGCATGCAGTTCACGCAATTGTTGCAGGAATCCGACGCACTCGTCGGGCAGCGGCGCTTCCACCGCCAGCGGCTCGCCCGTGGCCGGGTGGATAAACACCAGCCGGTGGGCATGCAGGAACATGCGCTTGAGGCCCGGCCTGGCGCCGGAACGCGCCAGTGCCTTGTTCAGCGAGAAGTCACCATATTTTTCGTCGCCGACGATCGGGAAACCCGAGTGGGCCAGGTGGACGCGGATCTGGTGGGTACGGCCGGTCTTCAGCTCGGCCTCCAGCAGGGTGAAGCCCTGGAAGGCCTCGACCCGGTTGAACACGGTGTGCGAGGCCAGCCCGTCGGCCTGCACCCGCACCCGGCGCTCGCCGTCCGGCGTGCTGTACTTATATAGCGGCAGCTTCACGTGCTGGCGCGCGTTCGGGAATTCGCCGGCCACGCAGGCGAAATAGCGCTTGTCCATCGCGCTGCCCCGAATCTGCTCGTGCAGGTGGACCAGCGCCGAGCGCTTCTTGGCCAGCACCAGGATGCCGGAGGTCTCGCGATCGAGCCGGTGTACCAGCTCCAGGAACTTGGCCTCGGGCCGCGACCGGCGCAATTGCTCGATCACGCCGAAGGCCACGCCCGAGCCGCCGTGCACGGCCACGCCGGCCGGCTTGTTGATCACCAGCAGCTGGGCATCCTCAAACAGCACCGGGAACTCCCCCGCCGGCACATGCTGGGCATTGTCCGATTGCGCCGAATTCGCCACCCGCATTGGCGGAATGCGCACTACATCACCCGACTGCAGACGATAAGTGGCATCGATCCGGCCCTTATTGACGCGAACTTCCCCCGAACGCAGCACCCGGTAGATATGGCTCTTGGGCACGCCCTTGGCCACCTTCAGCAGGAAGTTGTCAATGCGCTGACCTTCCGAGCCTTCGTCAATCGTGACATACGCCACCTGTGGGCTGGCCGGCGCAGCTTCGGCAGCCTTTTCAATTTGATGGCGTAACTCATTCATTTTCAATATAATTTCCTCGCTGTCCCGGCTTGTGGCCGGCAGCGCAAGACCTGTGTAAGCGATTAATCTTCGAGTTTTCCTGGATTTTTCGCATTCTACACTTGGGGTTGCCGCCAACCCCGCCCGTCTCCCGCAACTTTGCGTTCCGCCAAGCGCCAGACGGGCAAATGGCAGTAAAAAGCAGCACGCACGGTGCCGCCGGCATGCAGGAAGTCGCCCAAAGGAGGCTTCGGCGAGGCAGGCGGTGACGTGGGAACTGAGTGTTCAGGTAAAACAGAATTTAAAGGCGGATGCCACTGCCGGCATCCGCTTCGGTGAGAGAAGTCCTGCCCGCACCGGGAAACGGTGCCGGCCGGCAGGTTAGCCTGCCGCCTGACTGGAAATACCGGCGCCCGGTCGCAGAATTCCAAGAAGTAGTAGGTGCGCCCGCCAGGAGTAGTCAGGCAGCAACGGCAACCATGCCGTGTCCGAAAAATTTGCTCTTTGACGCGTCTAGGCCTTCCGCGGCCGGCCGCGATGCCGCCGGCGCCGGTTGCGCCGGCGTTCAGCATCGCCTCCGGCACGGGAACGCGCCGGATGTCTGCGCAAGAGCAGCCTCCGGTGTTCTCTCCTGCCCCGCGGACGTTACCCCGACGTCATCGCTCTCTTTCACCCGCGCCCAGCCGCTCGCCTATCCCGCGCAGCGGCGCTTTCCGGCAATTCTCGCGCCTCGCTCGCTCCCTCGCGTGCTCCATGGATCGCCGCGGACACCGCCCAGACGGTGCCACCCGCGACACTGGAGTGAGGTATTGCGATGAAACGCATGCTGTTCAACGCGACGCAACAGGAGGAATTGCGCGTCGCCATCGTCGACGGTCAGAAACTGATCGATATCGACATCGAGACTGCCGGGCGCGAACAGCGCAAGGGCAACATCTACAAGGGTGTCATCACCCGCATCGAACCCTCGCTGGAAGCCTGCTTCGTCAACTACGGCGAAGAGCGCCACGGCTTCCTGCCGTTCAAGGAAGTAGCCCGCGCCTTCTTCAAGGAAGGCATCGACGTGCGCAACGCGCGCATCCAGGATGCCCTGCATGAAGGCCAGGAACTGATCGTTCAGGTCGAGAAGGAAGAACGCGGCAACAAGGGCGCGGCCCTGACCACCTTCATCTCGCTGGCCGGCCGCTACCTGGTGCTGATGCCCAACAACCCGCGCGGCGGCGGCGTGTCGCGCCGCATCGAGGGCGAGGACCGCCAGGAACTGCGCGAGACCATGGCGCAGCTGACCGTGCCGGAAGGCATGAGCATCATCGCCCGGACTGCCGGCATCGGCCGCTCGGCCGAGGAACTGCAGTGGGACCTGAACTACCTGCTGCAACTGTGGAAGGCCATCGACGGCGCCGCCGGCGACAACAAGGCCCCGCTGCTGATCTACCTGGAATCGAGCCTGGTCATCCGCGCCATCCGCGACTACTTCCAGCCGGATATCGGCGAGATCCTGATCGACACCGACGAGATCTACGAACAGGCCCGCGCCTTCATGAGCGTGGTGATGCCTGACAACATGAACCGCGTGAAGAAGTACCGGGACGACGTGCCGCTCTTCTCGCGTTTCCAGATCGAGCACCAGATCGAGTCGGCCTACTCGCGCATGGTGATGCTGCCCTCGGGCGGCGCCATCGTGATCGACCACACCGAGGCGCTGGTCTCCGTGGACGTGAACTCGGCCCGCGCCACCAAGGGCGCCGACATCGAGGAAACCGCACTGCGCACCAACCTCGAGGCCGCCGACGAGATCGCGCGCCAGCTGCGCCTGCGCGACCTGGGCGGCCTGATCGTGATCGACTTCATCGACATGGAGTCGGGCAAGGCCCAGAAGGACGTGGAAACGCGCCTGAAGGACGCGCTGCGCCACGACCGCGCGCGCGTGCAGATGGGCAAGATCAGCCGCTTCGGCCTGATGGAGCTGTCGCGCCAGCGCCTGCGGCCGTCGCTGTCGGAGGGCTCGCACATCACTTGCCCGCGCTGCAACGGCACCGGCCATATCCGCGATACGGAATCGTCCGCCCTGCAGGTGCTGCGCATCATCCAGGAAGAGGCGATGAAGGAAAACACCGCCGCCATCCACTGCCAGGTGCCGGTGGAAGTGGCCGCCTTCCTGCTGAACGAGAAGCGCCAGGAAATCAACCTGATCGAGCTGCGCTTCAAGGTCAATGTGCTGCTGATCCCCAACAAGCACCTGGAAACGCCGCATTACAAGCTGGAGCGCCTGCGCCACGACGACCCGCGCCTGGAAGAAAGCACCGCCAGCTACCGCATGGCCGAGGCCGCCGCCAAGGAACTGGAAGCCGACACCAGCTACAGCAGCCGCCGCAAGGAAGAAGCCAAGCCGCGCCAGGAAGCCGCGGTCAAGGGCATCACCCCGGAACAGCCAGCCCCGGTGTCGGTGCCGCGCCCCGAGCGCGCACCCAAGCCGGAAGCCCCGGTCGCCCCGCCCGTGCCGGCCACCCAGCCGGTGGTCAGCGGCGGTTTTATCGCCTGGCTGAAGGGCCTGTTCGGTGCCCGTCCGGCAACCCCGCCGGTGGTGGAACCGGCCAAGCCGGCGGTTGCCACTGAGGCCCGCAGCGCCGAAGGCCGGCGCGAGCGCGGCCAGCGCGGCGAAGGCCGTGGCCTGCGTGGTGAGCGTGGCGACCGCGCCGAGCGTGGTGAGCGCGCGGAGCGTGGCGAGCGCCAGGGCCGCGGCCAGCGCGGCGACCGTGCCGAGCGCGCGGAACGTGGTGAACGCCAGGGTGCCGAGCGCGGCGAGCAACGCGAGGGCCGTGGCGAACGC
This sequence comes from Cupriavidus sp. FW305-3-2-15-C-LB2, assembly GCF_058787575.1. Taxonomy (NCBI): domain Bacteria; kingdom Pseudomonadati; phylum Pseudomonadota; class Betaproteobacteria; order Burkholderiales; family Burkholderiaceae; genus Cupriavidus; species Cupriavidus sp. FW305-3-2-15-C-LB2. The sequence goes on along the minus strand of NZ_JBYSZW010000021.1, from coordinate 59,904 downwards.
CAGGGCCGCCAGCCGCGCCAGCAAGGTGAAGGCCAGGCCACCCCGGCCCTGGCACGCCAGGGCGAGGCGGTGCAAGCCGAGCGCGCCCAGGGCGAGCGCGTCGAGGGCCGTCAGGAAGGCCGCCGCGACCGCAACCAGGAACGCCGCGAGCGCCAGCGTGAACGCCAGCGCGAACGCAGCGAACTGCGCGAAGCCGAAGCCGGTGAAGCACCGCGGCCGGAAGCCGTCGCCGCCGCCCAGGCTCTGGGCGTGCTGCCGCAGGCCGTGACCGAAGAGACGCAAGCCGTCCGCGCCGAGTTGCCGGAAGGTGCCGAAAGCACCGCCGAGACTGCTGAGGGCGAAGAGCGCCGCCGCCGCAACCGCCGTGGCCGCAACCGCTATCGCCGCGAGCGCGACGAGTCGGTGCAAGTTGCCCAGGGCGAAGGCGACGAAGAGGCCGCCGCTGCTGAAGCCGTTGCCCCGGTACGTGCTGAAGCCCCCGTGCCGGCCGAGCCCGCACCGCAAGCTGCCGTGGCCGCTGCGGCCGAGGCCGTCGAAGCGATCCGCATCGCCGTGCCGGAAGATGTGACGCCCGCGCCGGTCGCCGAGGCAGCCCCAGTGACCGCGCCGGTTGCCGAGCCCGCGCCCCAGCAAGCTGCGCCGGTAGCCGTTGCCGTCACGGAAGCCATTGCCGCCGAAGCGATCGTCGAGACCACCGCAAGCGTGGCCGTCGAAGCGGCTCCGGTGGTGGCGGCACCTGCCGCTGCACCGGTCGCCGCCCCTGTCGCCGAAGCCGCACCGGCCGAAGTGTTCGCCCCGGCAGCCCCGGTCGTTGCTGCAGCGCCGGCCACCCCGGCAGCGCTGGAAAACCTGGAATCGATGCTGGCCACTGCCGGCCTTCAATGGGTCCATACCGACAGCGACAAGCTGCGTTCGGCCCAGGAAGCCGCCGCCCGCATCGCGCCCGCCCCGCGCGTGCAGCGCGAGCGCAAGGCGCTGCCGCCACTGCCCCACGGTCCGATGATCCTGGTGGAAACCGGTGGCCGCGAAGTGGAGATGGCATCGCAGCAGTAAGCGTTGCCGCTGCACCGCAGCCAAAGCAAGAAGGGGACGGCCACGCCGTCCCCTTTTTTCATGGGCAGCCGGCCGGATGAATCCCCGCCATCTCCGGGGGATGCGGGTGCCCCGCCCCCGCCTCGGCTAGAATGGCAGCAGAAGGCATCCGGCCCTCGAGCGCCCCTGATTTGGCCACGCCGCCAGGCCGCTCCCCGGACGCCGTGCCCACCCACAGGCCATGACCGAATCCGTCATTCCGATTTTCGACCTGCGCGACCATCGCTACCGCTCGATGACGCCCAGCATTCCCGGCAAGCTGGCTGCCCCCACCGGCCTGGTGGCCGACACCCGCGGCCGGCCGCTGCATGACCTGCGCATCTCGGTGACGGACCGCTGCAACTTCCGCTGCGTCTACTGCATGCCGAAGGAAGTCTTCGACAAGGACTACACCTTCCTGCCGCACTCCGAGCTGCTGAGCTTCGAGGAGATCGAGCGCACCGCGCGCCTGTTCGTCGCCCACGGCGTCGAGAAAATCCGCCTGACCGGCGGCGAGCCGCTGCTGCGCAAGAATATCGAGCACCTGGTGGAGATGCTGGCGAAGATCGAGACGGTCTCGGGCAAGCCGCTGGACCTGACGCTCACCACCAACGCCTCGCTGCTGGCGCGCAAGGCGCGCGCGCTGCGCGACGCGGGACTGACGCGGGTCAGCGTCAGCCTGGACGCGATCGACGACGCCACCTTCCGCCGCATGAACGACGTGGACTTCGCCGTCGCCGACGTGCTGCACGGCATCGAGACCGCGCAGGCCGTGGGGCTGGCGCCGATCAAGGTCAACATGGTGGTCAAGCGCGGCACCAATGACCAGGAAATCGTGCCGATGGCGCGCCACTTCCGCAATAGCGGCATCATCCTGCGCTTTATCGAGTTCATGGACGTGGGCGCCAGCAACCACTGGCAGATGGATGAAGTGCTGCCGTCCGCCGAGGTGGTGAAGCGCATCGATGCGGAATTCCCGCTCGAACCGGTGCAGGCCAACTACTCCGGCGAAACCGCCGAGCGCTGGCGCTACCGCGACGGCAGCGGCGAGGTCGGCGTGATCTCCAGCGTCACCCACGCCTTCTGCGGCGACTGCAGCCGCATCCGGCTGTCCACCGAAGGCCGGCTCTACCTGTGCCTGTTCGCCACCGAGGGCTTCGACCTGCGCGCGCTGCTGCGCGGCGGCTACAGCGACCTGGAAATCTCCAATGCGATTGCGCAGGTGTGGCAGGGCCGCACCGACAATTATTCCGAGCAGCGCAGCGACCCGACGGTGCGCGCCAGGCGTGCCGAGCGCAAGATCGAGATGTCCTATATCGGCGGCTGACCCAGCCGCACACAAAATCCATGATTGCACGCGACGACATCACCGGCCTGATCCTCGCAGGCGGCAGGGGCAGCCGCATGGGCGGCACCGACAAGGGCCTGCAGCCGCTGCACGGCACGCCGATGGCCATGCACACGATGATGCGGCTTACCCCCCAGGTGGGCGGGCTGATGATCAATGCCAACCGCAACCTGGCCGCCTATGAGTCGTTCGGCGTGCCGGTCTACACCGATACCGTGCCCGACTTCGCCGGTCCGCTGGCGGGGATGCTGGCCGGCCTGGAGCAATGCGCCACGCCGTGGATGGTGACCGCCCCTTGCGATTCGCCGTTCCTGCCGACCGACCTGGTGGCGCGCCTGGCGCAGGCGATCGAGGCCGAAGGCGCGGACCTGGCGATCCCCGTCACGCTGGACGAAGACGGCCGGCGCCAGACCCAACCTGTGTTCTGCCTGATGCCGGTCAGTGCGCTCGACAGCCTGGTGGCTTATCTTTCCGGCGGCGGCCGCAAGATCGAGACCTGGGCCGCCTCGCACCGCCTGGCCGAAGTGCTGTTCGACGACGCCGCGGCCTTTGCCAATATCAACACCCTGGACGAACTGCGCACGCACGAAACGCGCTGAGCCACCATGCCCACCCTGCAATCCGTCATCTCCTGCCTTTCCGACTACGACCCCACCGCCCTGCCGGTGGACCAGGCCAACCGCATCATCGGCGAGGTAGTCGAGCCGGTGCGCGGCGTCGAGCAGTTGCCGATCCGCAGCGCCCTGGACCGCGTGCTGGCCGAGGACATCGTCTCGCCCATCGACGTGCCGGCGCATGACAACTCGGCGATGGACGGCTATGCCTTCCAGGGTGCCGCGCTGGCAGCCGCGCAGACCGCCACGGTCGAGCTGGAAGTCATCGGCAGCGCCTTCGCCGGCGGCGCCCGCGCGCTGGCGCCCACGGCGGCGCAGGCGGTGCGCATCATGACCGGCGCGGTGATGCCGGCCGGCTGCGACACCGTGGTGCCGCAGGAGTTCGTGGAAGCCGTGGACGACGGCGCGCGCATCCGCTTTGCCGCCGACTGCGTGCGCACCGGCGACAACCGGCGCCTGCGCGGCGAAGACCTGGCGCGCGGCCAGGCCGCGCTGCAGGCCGGACGCATCCTCCAGCCGGCCGACCTGGGCCTGCTGGCTTCGCTGGGCGTGGCCGAGGTGCGCGTGCGCCGGCGCCTGCGCGTGGCGTTCTTCTCCACCGGAGACGAGCTGCGCTCGATCGGCGAGCCGCTCGATCCCGGCTGCGTCTATGACTCCAACCGCTACACGCTGCACGGCATGCTGCGCCGGATGAACGTCGACCTGCTCGACATGGGCGTGGTGCGCGACGACCCCGAGGCGCTCGAAGCCGCCTTCCGCACCGCCTGCGAGACCGCCGACGCGGTCATCACCTCCGGCGGCGTCTCGGTCGGCGAGGCCGACTACACCAAGCAGATCATGGCGCGCCTGGGCGATGTCACGTTCTGGAAGATCGCGATGCGCCCGGGCCGGCCGATGGCCTTCGGCCGCATCAATTCCAACGGCCGCGACGCGCTCCTGTTCGGCCTGCCGGGCAACCCGGTGGCGGTGATGGTCACCTTCTACCACTTCGTGCGCGCCGCGCTGCAGCGGCTGATGGGCGCCAGCGTGGCACCGCTGCCGCTGCTGCGCGTGCGCAGCGCGCAAGCCATCCGCAAGAAGCCCGGCCGCACCGAGTACCAGCGCGGCATCCTGGCGCGCGCCGGCGACGGCCAGTGGGAAGTGCGCATCACCGGCCAGCAGGGCTCGGGCGTGCTGCGCTCGATGAGCGAGGCCAACTGCTTTATCGTGCTCGGTCATGAACAGGACTCGGTCAAGGCCGGCGATGCGGTCGAGGTGATGCTGTTCGACGGACTGGTCTAGCCGGACCGGCAGGCGCTACACGCAAGCGCTTGCCACACGCCGGAGCAATGTGTCGTTTTTGTGCCGCACATTTGCGGCCATAGCACAGCCGGCACGGGGCTTTCGCCTGCCCCCGCCGCCGGCGGGCTATGCTTGGCATCGGCCAATCGCTACACTTGGCGCACGATTCAGAACCATTCGAGTATCCCCCGTCATGAATCAGGAGATCGCCTACCTCCACCCCGTCAAGACCGCCCGCGCGCTGGTGCTGGTCTACTTGTGCTTCTCGCTGCCGATCGTGTCGCTGGGCCTGTTTGTCACCTTCGTCCGCTACGGTGACCTGCCCGCCATCACGGTCTTCAGCGCAATCATCCTGAATGCGCTGATCGGCTTTGGCCTGCTGTGGCTGGCCTGCAAGGCCTACAACTGGGTGGCCGCCCGCTTCGGCGGCATTGAAGTCCACGTGCGCGAACTGGCGCCCGAAGACGAGCGCTGAGCAGCGCGCCGGCGCCCAGGCCGGCAGCAATCCGCAAGCCCCCGCGGGGGCTTGCCCTGACCCTTCCCTGCCGCGCGTTCAGCCGCCGTTGTCTTCGGCGGCCTCCGGCGCGTCCGCCGCTGCTGCCGCATTGAGGCCAAGCACCTGCTGCGCGGCCTCGCCCGGCAGCGCTTCCACCGTGCGCAGCTTGCGCGCCATCTGGCGCGTGCGCACTTCGGCCTGCTCGATATTGCGCGCGGCGCGCTCCAGCGTATCGCGGGTCTTGGCCAGCACGTCGCCGAACTTGCCGAACTCGGTCTTGACCGCGCCCAGCACCTCCCACACCTCGCTTGAGCGCTTTTCCAGCGCCAGCGTGCGGAAACCCATCTGCAGGCTGTTCAGCAACGCGGTCAGCGTGGTCGGCCCGGCCACGGTCACACGGTAGTCGCGCTGCATCAGGTCGGTCAGGCCCGGGCGCCGCAGCACCTCGGCGTACAACCCCTCGGTCGGCAGGAACAGGATGGCGAAATCCGTGGTCTGGGGCGGCGACAGGTATTTCTCGGCAATGGTCTGGGCCTCGCGCCGCAGCGCCACTTCCAGTTCGCGGCCAAAAGCGAGCACGCCATCCGGGTCGCCCCGCTCCTGCGCGTCCACCAGGCGCTCGTACTGTTCCTTGGGAAACTTGGCGTCGACCGGCAGCCAGACCGGCGCATTGTCGCCACCCGCGGCCTTGCCCGGCAGCCGGATCGCGAACTCCACCCGCGCGCCCGAGTTGCGCACGGTCTCGACATTCTTGCCGTACTGCTCCGGCGTCAGCATCTGCTCCAGCAGCATTTCCAGCTGGACTTCGCCCCAGGTGCCACGCGACTTCACATTGGTCAGCACCTTTTTCAGGTCGCCCACGCCCTGCGCCAGCACCTGCATCTCGCCCAGCCCCCGGTGCACCTGCTCGAGCCGGTCCGACACCAGCCGGAAGGACTCGCCCAGGCGCTGCTCCAGCGTGGCATGCAGCTTCTCGTCGACAGTGCGGCGCATTTCCTCCAGCTTGGCGGCGTTGTTGGCCTCGATGTCCTGCAGCTTCTTCTCCAGCGTGGCGCGCACTTCGGCCAGGCGCCGCTCGTTGGCTTCGGACATCTGCGCCAGCTGCTGCTGCAGCCCGTCGCCGAAGCGGCGCAGCGTGCCGGCCTGCTCGTCGCGCGCCTGCTGGCCCTGCAGCATCAGGTGCTGGCGCACCTGCTCGAGCTGCTGGGTGTTGGTCTCGGTCAGCTTGGCCAGTTGCTGCGCGAAGGTGTCGATCTGGTTGTTCTGCAGCGTGGCGATGCCCGTCAGCTGCGACGACAGCGCCTGCTGGAAGCGCAGCATCTGCTGGGCCGACTCGTCGCGGCTGCCGCGCGCGGCGTCGGCCACGTCGGTGCGCAACTCCCGCTCCAGCCGCTCCATGCCGCGCGCGCTTTCCGCGCGCATGTCGGCCAGTTGCCGGCCAAGCTCGGCCCCCGGCGAGGCAGCCTGCTGGCGCAGCAGGACGATGACCAGCAGGACGACCGCGAGCAGCGCCACGGCCAGCGTCAGGAACGGAATCAGGGTCATGCAGCAGGAAACAGGTAAATGGCAGGCTTAGCGGCGCCGCGACATGACGTCGGGGTTGATCACGGTGGGTGGATGGCCGGCCTGCGGGCCCTGGTCGAGCGCGGCGATCAGGTTGTCGGCGGCCAGCATCGCCATCGCACGGCGGGTCTTCTCGGAGGCGCTGGCGATATGCGGCGTGAGCACGACGTTGGGCACCGTCAGCAGGTCCGGATTGACGCTGGGCTCGCCCTCGAACACATCCAGGCCGGCGCCGAAGATGCGCTTGTCGCGCAGCGCCTGCGCCAGCGCGGCATCGTCGACGATGCCGCCGCGCGCCAGGTTCACCAGCGTCGCGGTCGGCTTCATCAGCGCCAGCTCGGCCGCGCCGATGGCGTGGTGGCTCTGCGGGCCATAGGGCAGCACCAGCAGCAGGTGGTCGGACTGGCGCAGCAGGTCTTCCTTGCTGACATAGCGCGCGCTCAGCGCGCGCTCGGTGTCCGCCGGCAGCTGGCTGCGGTTGTGGTACAGCACGCTCATGCCAAACCCGCTCGCGCGGCGCGCCAGCGCCTGCCCGATGCGGCCCATGCCGAGGATGCCGAGCGTGCTGCCGTACAGGTCCATGCCTACCAGCATGTCATAGCTCCAGCGCTGCCACTTGCCGGCGCGCAGGTAGTGCTCGGCCTCGGTCACGCGGCGCGCGGTGGCCATCAGCAGGGCCCAGCCGAAGTCGGCGGTGGTCTCGGTCAGCACGTCCGGCGTATTGGTGGCGACAATGCCGGCGGCCGTCAGCGCCGGCACGTCCAGGTTGTTGTAGCCGACCGCCATGTTGCACACCGCGCGCAGCGCCGGCAGCCCGGCGACCACGTCGCCGTCGATGCGGTCGGCGGCGTTGGCCAGCACGCCGGCCTTGCCCGCCAGGCGCGCCTTCAGTGCGGCGGCATCCAGCACCGCGTCCTGCTGGTTGTCGTCGACATCGAAGTACTGCGCCAGGTGCGCGATGACTTCGGGATAGATGGCGCGGGTGACAAGGACAGACGGCTTCATGGCATCAAACGTGGAAGAAGAGGAAGGTCATGATGACGAACAGCGGCACCAGGAAGGTGCCCGAGTACAGCATGTAGCCGAAGAAGCTCGGCATGCGCACGCCGCGGTTCTCGGCAATGGCTTTGATCATCAGGTTGGGGGCATTGCCGATATAGGTATTGGCGCCCATGAACACGGCCCCGGCCGAGATCGCGGCCAGCGTCGAGGCATCGCGCGTCATCAGCGTGGCCGCGTCGCCACCGGCGGTGTTGAAGAACACCAGGTAGGTCGGCGCGTTGTCCAGGAACGAGGACAGCAGGCCGGTGGCCCAGAAGTACATGCCGTCGACCGGCTGGCCGTTGCTGTCGCTGACCGCGCGGATCACCCCGGAGAAAGCGCCGTCGGTGCCGGCCTTGAGCATGGCAATGACCGGGATGATGGTGAGGAAGATGCCGGCAAAGAGCTTGCCGACTTCCAGGATCGGCTCCCAGTTGAATTCATTGCCGGCACGCGCCGCCTGCGGCGTCACCAGCAGCGACACCACCGCCACCACCACCAGCAGCGCATCGCGCACCGCGGCCTGCAGCGGCACCTCGGTGCCCAGGACGTCGAATGCGATGCCCGGCTGCCACAGCCCGCTCATCAGCACCAGGCCGATCACGGCCAGCAGCAGCACGAAGTTGAACTTGCCCTCGATGGCGATGCCGCCCGAGTCCGGCGTGGGGTCGCTGCGCGGTGGCAGCTCCTCTTCCTTGTTCTGGTAGTAGTGACGGTCGACCAGGTAGAACAGCACCAGCAGCACCACGCAGATAAAGACCGTCTCCGGGAAGATGTTGCGCATGGTCCAGAAGAAGTCCACGCCTTTCAGGAAGCCCAGGAACAGCGGCGGATCGCCCAGCGGCGTCAGCGAGCCACCGGCATTGGCCACCAGGAAGATAAAGAACACCACCACGTGCGCCACGTGGCGGCGGTTGTCATTGGCGCGCAGCAGCGGCCGGATCAGCAGCATGGCCGCGCCGGTGGTGCCCATGAAGCTGGCCAGCAGCGTGCCCAGCGCCAGGATGCCGGTATTGAGCCCGGGCGTGCCGTGCAGGTTGCCGCGCACGCAGATGCCGCCGGCCACGATATACAGCGAGGCGATCAGAACGATGAACGGGATGTACTCGGCCAGCAGCGCGTGCCCCGCGCTGGCCGCGGCCGCATGCGTGCCGAACGCTGCCGCGAACGGCAGCAGGAACAGCAGCCCCCAGCCCGCGGCGATCTTGCCGTAGTGGTGGTGCCAGAACTTGGGCGCAACCAGCGGCCACACCGCGATCGACAGCAGGATGCCGGCGAACGGCAGCCCCCACAGCGGGGACAGCGACGCCCCGTCAAGGTCCGCGGCATGGCCGGCGGCGGGAAATGCGGCCAGCACGGCCAGCAGCGGCAACAGCACGGAGGCACGTCGCATCAGGCAGGATCTCCTCGGGAATGCAGCATTCATTGGCGCACCGCCGGCACGAAGCCGCGGCACGCAGGCAAGCCTGCAAGTGTAATTCAAGCACCTCTTGCCCCGGGGCTTCCGGCATGGGTGGTGCATCGCATTCCGTGCGGCAAAAGCCGCGGGTTCAGGCCTCGTCGACCAGGATCACATGCACGCGGTACGGGCCATGGGCGCCGAGCACGATGGTCTGCTCGATATCGCCCGTGCGCGAAGGCCCGCTGATGATATTGGTGGCGCGCGGCAGTTCGCCGCGCTCGCTGCGCACCAGCGCAAAGGCGTCTTCCAGGCCGGCGACGATGCGCGAGCGCGGCACTACCGCCACGTGGGTCTCGGGCAGCAGCGCGGCCGAGGCAAAGGTGGCCGGGCCCGACAGCAGCATCAGCGAGCCGGTCTCGGCAATCGCGCAGAAGCAGCCAGTGATGCCGACCAGGTCGCCATGATCGTGGTCGGCCTCGACCTCGCGCACCGGCGGGCGGCATTCCACCGCCAGCCCCGCGGCCTGCCACGGCAGCGGGCCCAGCGCGTCCCACGCCACGGCACGGTGGACCAGGTTCAGGTTGTCCAGAAAGCGCACGGTGGCGGCGGGCACCTCGTCCATCCTCGCCACGCGGTCGACGGTCGAGGCCATGCGCTGGGCCTGCGCCAGGAAGGCCTCGGCCAGGTCGACGGCCACCGCCGGGCGCGGGCCCTGCGGGTGACGCGCCAGGTAGTCGGCCACGGCCTCGCGCTCGCCCGCGCTCGGCCGGGTCGGCCTGCCCTGGGCAGCACGGATGCGGGCAAAGATGCGGTCGCGGGCGTCGTTGGTTTCCATAAGGCCTGGCTGGAGAAGCGCAAAGCGCGGCGAACGCGCGATGCGCCGATTATAGTGGCGCCCGCCGCATGCAGAGCATGCGATGGCCGGCGCAAGGTGTTGAATTTTGCTACGCCGCGGGCTGAACCGAGTACACCTGGCGCAGGTAGGACAGGTAGCCGGGATCGTCGCACATGGTCTTTTCCGGCGTGTCCGACAGCTTGGCCACCGGCTGCCCGTTGCAGCGCACCATCTTGATCACGATCTGCAGCGGGGTATAGCCGAGGTCGTTGGTCAGGTTGGTGCCGACGCCAAAGGCGAGCCGGCAGCGGCCATGGAAGCGCTCGTACAGTTCGATCACGCGCGGGATGTCGAGGCTGTCGCTGAAGATCAGCGTCTTGGTGCGCGGGTCGACGCGGTTGGCGGCATAGTGGGCGACCATGCGCTCGCCCCACAGCATCGGGTCGCCGGAATCATGGCGCACGCCATCGAAGAGCTTGCAGAAATACAGGTCGAAGTCGCGCAGGAAGGCATCGAAGCCGTAGGTATCCGACAGCGCGATGCCCAGGTCGCCGCGGTACTCGCGCGCCCAGCGCTCCAGTGCGTACACCTGCGAATCGCGCAGCCGCGGGCCCAGCGCCTGGCAGGCCTGCAGGTATTCATGCGCCATCGTGCCCAGCGGCACCATATTGTGCAGACGGGCGAAGTGGACGTTGCTGGTGCCGGCCAGCTGCGGCCCGAGCAGGCGCCGCATGGTCAGCAGCACCTCTTCCTGCCATTCGCGCGAAAAGCGCCGGCGCGTGCCGTAGTCGGCGATCACGCAATCGGCCAGCTCGGGTGTCTTCAGCAAGGCCAGCTTCTGGTCCAGCCGGCGGCGGCCTTCGGCCAGGTCGGGCCTGGGCTGGGTGCGGCGGAAATAGACCTCGTTGACGATCGCCAGGACCGGCACTTCGAACAGGATGGTATGCAGCCACGGGCCGATGATCGAGATCTCGATCTCGCCATTGCCCTGCGGGGACGGCCGCACCGAGACATATTTCTCGTTCAGGTGGAACAGGCCGAGGAAGTCGACGAAATCGCTCTTGATAAAGCGCAGCCCGCGCAGGTAGGCGAGCTCGTCGTCGGTGAAGCGCAACTGGCACAGGTGTGCCACCTCGGCGCGGATCTCATCGATATAGGGCGTCAGGTCGACGCCCGCGTTGCGGCACTTGAAGCGGTATTCCACTTGCGCCTGCGGGAACTGATGCAGCACCACCTGCATCATCGTGAATTTGTACAGGTCGGTGTCGAGCAGGGACGGGATGATCATAGCGGGCCAGACGGCGATGCCGGGTCAGTACGTCATGCTAACCGAAGTCTGGCCGCACCCGGCCACTCTTGCCGCTCAACCACCATCGAGGAAGGGCTGTGGCTGCCGCGGCGCCTCCCTGCCCCGGGCCTTGCCCTGCAGGCACCACAACTGGCGGCCGTCGGTAGCGGGGCACGACACCAGCGTGGCGGCGGCGCGCGGCACCCGCTGCGGCAGCGGCTCGGCAAAGGCGCCGTCGCCGGCCATGATGCGCTCGGTGTAGACCTGGGTCCCGGCGCGCTCGAAGCGCAGCACCTGGACCCGGTCGCCCGGCTGCGGCTGCAACTGCGGCCCGCACGGCATCAGGCCGGCCCGGCCGCAATGGGCGATGGCGTCGCCCGCGGGCGAATCGGTCACGCTGAAGTGGTCCCACTCGAACGCGGTCAGCGCCGGCAGCGCGACCGGCGCATCGGTGCGCGCGCGCCACGCCACCAGGCGCGATACCACGCTGTCGGCCATGCCCGGCGACTGGGCCAGGGTCTGGGCGGCAACCGACCCGATCGGCGCCAGAAATGCCGTCAGCAGCACAACAATGGGTGCGAAGATCCGGCGCATCGCGGCATCGTGCCGCAGGCTGGCAAGGCAAGGCTGGCGTGGCATACGGGTCTCCCGGCACGGATGCAAGTGACTGTTGGCGGCCTCATCATGCCCGCTGGCGGGCCGACATGCCAGCAGGCCGCCATGCGTTAAATCAAAAGTACATAAAGAAATAAGAAAACTATCTGATCCGGCTATATAGACCCGCTATTCTTGCCAGAAGCCTCGGCTACAATATCGCTTTCCGAAAGGCCTCGGCCGGCGCTCGCCCAGCCCATGCTGCCATGCGGCACCATGCGGTGGATGCGGCGTCCGCCGGCAAGAAGCGGCCCCACAGTTTCCCATTAAAAGCCGACCTGTTTTCCTGGAACCGAAATGACTCACGTTGTCACCGAATCCTGCATCCGTTGCCGCTACACAGACTGCGTTGACGTGTGTCCGGTCGATTGTTTCCGCGAAGGCCCCAACTTCCTGGCTATCGACCCGGATGAGTGCATCGACTGCGCCGTGTGCGTGGCCGAATGCCCGGTGAACGCCATTTACGCCGAGGAAGACGTGCCGGGCGACCAGCAGCAGTTCATCGACCTGAACGCCGAGCTGGCCCGCAACTGGCCCTCCATCACCAAGACCAAGGCCCCGCTGGCCGAGGCCGAGGAATGGAAGGACGCCACTGACAAGCTGCAGTACCTGCAGCGCTGACAGAACAAGAAAGCCGTCCCCACGCGCTTTCCGCAACACCGGGCACAAGCGGCCCACGCAAACGTATCAGGACGAATATGGACTTGAGCATTCCAAATCCCGTCGCCGACACGACCAAGCAGGTCGACGGCGGCAGCCCTGCAGGCGGCCAGCCGCAGGAGATCGATGCGCTGATCGTCGGTGCCGGCCCGGTGGGCCTGTTCCAGGTCTTTGAACTGGGCCTGCTCGAAATCAAGGCACATGTCATCGATTCCCTGAAGGTGGTCGGCGGCCAGTGCGTGGAGCTCTATCCGGACAAGCCCATCTACGACATCCCGGCGGTGCCCATCTGCACCGGCCAGGAACTGACCGACAACCTGCTCAAGCAGATCGAGCCGTTCGAGCCCACCTTCCACCTGGGCCAGGAAGTCGCCGTCGTGGAGCGCCGCGAGGACGGCCGCTTCTTCGTCGAGACCTCGCTCGGAACCCGCTTCATCACCAAGACCATCTTTATCGCCGCCGGCGTGGGTTCGTTCCAGCCGCGCACGCTGAAGGTCGAGGGCATCGACAAGTTCGACGGCAAGCAGCTGTTCTACCGCGTCAAGGACCCGAGCCGCTTCCATGGCCGCAACCTGGTGATCATCGGCGGCGGTGACTCGGCGCTGGACTGGACGCTGGACCTGGTCGGCAAGGCCGAGTCGGTGGTGATGATCCACCGCCGCGACGGCTTCCGCGCCGCGCCGGCCTCGGTCGCCAAGATGAAGGAACTGTGCGAGCAAATGGAAATGCAGTTCCTGGTCGGCCAGGTCGGCGGCTATGAAGAGAAGGACGGCGTGCTCACCGAGATCAAGGTGACCGGCGCCGACGGCGTGACCCGCCGCCTGCCGGTGGATGACCTGCTGGTGTTCTTCGGCCTGTCGCCCAAGCTCGGCCCGATCGCCGAGTGGGGCCTGGACCTGGAGCGCAAGCAGATCAAGGTGGACACCGAGAAGTTCGAGACCAATATCCCGGGCATCTTCGCGGTGGGCGACATCAACACCTACCCCGGCAAGAAGAAGCTGATCCTGTCGGGCTTCCACGAGGCCGCGCTGGCCGCGTTCGGTGCCGCGCCGTATATCTTCCCCGAGAAGAAAATCCACATGCAGTACACCACCACCTCGCCGAAGCTGCACAAGATCCTCGGCGTGGATTCGCCGGTGTTCGACTGAGCCGGGCGAGTGCCGCAGAAAAAAACCGCCGCGAGGCGGTTTTTTTCTGGCACAAACCAAAAACCATAGCTATAATGCGGCCTCGCTGTTCGACACGACGGCACGAAGCCAGCAGAGATGCCCTTCGCACCGTACGGCAGGCAGCAAGCCGGAAGCTTCCAGACACCTTCTGACAAGAACAAAATGTCGAAAAGGTGTTGACGAAGAAAAGAGAAACTGGCTATAATTTCTTTCTCAGCTGTTCCCCGATAGCTCAGTCGGTAGAGCGACGGACTGTTAATCCGCAGGTCCCTGGTTCGAGCCCAGGTCGGGGAGCCAACCGATACGGAAGCCCGGTGCAAACGCACCGGGCTTTTTCGTTTTGGGCTTCGGTTCGCGCAACGCGCTTCGATCTTGTCCGGCCTCGACAGCCGTCACGACAGCCTGCGGGCCGCCGCAACGCCTGCCCTCTCCCACTTATCCCTGCAGCGAACCGCCAGCGGCCTTCAGCGCCACGACAATGGCGTCGGCATTGGCCTCGATCCGATGCAGCGGCCCCGCCACGGACATGCCATAGGTCACGCCCCCGATGGCCACCGGGAAGGCGATCGCGCCGAGATCAGGAAACGACTCGCCAAAGTTCGGATACCAGCCTTGCGCCTGCCATTGCTGCATGGCGGCTTCGAAAACGCGCAGCGAGTCCACCGTGCGCCCCGTGCGCGAGGCAAACGACACGCCGGCCAGCAGTTCGGCGCGGCTGTCCGCCGGCATCGTGCCAAGGATGGCGCGGCCGATCGAGTTCACGTGCGCATCGCGCAGCTCGCCCGGCGCGGCGATATAGCGCACCGGATTGCCGGACTCCCGCACCTCCAGGTACAGCACGCGGCCGTCATCCTGAAGCTTGCCGAAGATCACGGTTTCGCCGGTGGTGTCGCGCAGCGATTCCAGCACCGGCTGCACGCGTTCGAGCAGCGGGTCGTTGCGGGCGATGCGCTGGGCAATGTCGAGCAGCCGGCGCGTCGGGTAGTAGCCCTGGCGGCGGCCGGTCTCGTACAGGTAGCCGAGCGAGGCCAGTGTGCGGATCAGCCCCAGGCAGCTCGACATCGGCGCGCCCAGCAGCCTGGCCAGCTCGGTCAGCGTCAGCGAGCGCCCTTCGCGCGCATAGATCTCCATGATCTCAATCACGCGCAGCGCGGTCTTGACGCTGGCGTGACCCGATTTTTCTGCCGGTTCCTGTTCTGCCATCGTTGGCTTCCTCGACTTCAATATCTGTTGGCCGGGATTGTACGCGGCGGAGTCGGCCGGCAAGGGTGTCAGCCGCCCTCCGCGCCGCCTGGCCCGGGCAACGCCTGCGGCCAGCTGCGGATATTGCCGGGCGTGCGCGAGAAGCGCGTCGGGATGCCCACGCCACGCAGCCGGCCTTCGCTGGGATGGTCGTATTCGAACATCATGCCGGTGGCGCGCAGGTGCGGGTCGTCGGCCAGGCTCTCGAAATGCGGCACTTCGCTGTGCGGGATATCGGCATCACGCAGCAGGTCGAGCCATTCCGCAGTGCTGCGCTGCGCGACGATCTCGGCCAGTGTGGCGTAGAGCGCGTCGATATTGGCGCTGCGCGCGGCCGGGGTGGCATAGCGCCGATCCTGCGCCAGCTCCGCATGGCCTGACACATCGAAAAAACGCAGCCATTGGGCGCTTGTATAGGGCAGCAGCGCAATATGGCCGTCGCGCGTGCGATAGGGCTTGCGGTGCGCCGACATCACGCGCGGATAGCCGGCCTGCCCGAGCGGCGGGATGAAGGTCTGCCCGGCCAATTGCTCGGTGGCCAGGAAGGACACCAGCGTCTCGAACATCGGCACCTCGATGGCCTGGCCCTGGCCGGAACGCTCGCGCTCGTACAGCGCCATCGGGATCGCGTAGGCCACGGTCAGCCCGGCCACCTTGTCGGCCAAGATGGTGTTGACGTACTGCGGGCCTTCGTTCGAGTTCGCACCCTGGAACTGCGCCATGCCGCTGCGCGCCTGGATGATGTCGTCGAAGGCCGGCGCGCCCGCGTAGGGGCCCTCTTCCGAATAGCCATAAGCGCCGCAGTAGATCAGCCGCGGATGGTCCGCGCGCAGCGACGCATAGTCCAGCCCAAGCTTGCGCAGCGACTGCGGCCGCACGTTGGAGACAAAGACATCGGCCGTGGCGATCAGGGCTTTCAGCGCGGCGAGGTCATCGGGCTGCTTCACGTCCAGCACCACGAACTGCTTGTTGCGGTTCAGGTTCAGGAAGCTGGCGCCCATGGCCGCGTGCCGCGCCGGCTCGGCGTGGCGGAACACATCGCCGGCGGGCGGCTCGACCTTGATGACTTCGGCCCCCATGTCGCCGAGGATCTGGGTGGCATACGGCCCCATCGCGACCGCGGTCATGTCGATCACGCGGATGCCGGCCAGCGGCCCGGTGGCCGCGCTCGCCTGCGCTTGCTCGTCTGGCATCGTCGCTCCCTCTCAGTACGACTTGGGCAAACCCAGCACGCGCTCGGCGATAAAGCACATGATCAGCTGCGGGCTGACCGGCGCGATGCGCGGGATATAGGACTCGCGCAGCAGCCGCTCGACGCGGTACTCGCGCGAGTAGCCCATGCCGCCCAGCGTCAGGATCGCGGTCTGGCACGCGTTATGGCCGGCCTCGGCGGCGAGGTACTTTGCCGTGTTGGCCTCGGCGCCGCAGGACTGCCCGGCGTCATAGCGCGCGGCGGCCTTGAGCATCATCAGGTTGGCCGACTCCAGCTGCATCCAGGCCTGCGCCAGCGGATGCTGCACGCCCTGGTTCATGCCGATGGGGCGGCCGAACACCACGCGCTCCTTGGCGTACTGCGTGGCAATGGCCAGCCCCGCGCGGCCCAGGCCGATGGCCTCCGCCGCGATCAGGATGCGCTCCGGGTTAAGTCCGTGCAGGATGTACTCAAAGCCCCTGCCCTCTTCGCCGATGCGGTCTTCCTCCGGGATGAACAGGTCGTCGATAAACAGCATGTTGGTATCGACGGCGGCGCGGCCCATCTTGTCGATCTCGCGGATCTCGATCTTGCTGCGGTCGACTTTGGTGTAGAACAGCGACAGCCCTTCGGTCGACTTCTTCACCGACTCCAGCGGCGTGGTGCGCGCCAGCAGCAGCATGCGGTCGGCCACCTGCGCGGTCGAGATCCAGATCTTGCGCCCGCTCACCGAATAGCCGCCAGGCACCTTGCGCGCAAAGGTCTTGAGCTTGGTGGTGTCCAGGCCCGCGTCGGGCTCGGTCACGCCGAAGCAGGCCTTCTCCTGGCCGGCGATCAGCGGCGGCAGGAAGCGGCCCTTCTGTTCGTCAGTGCCGAACACCACCACCGGGTTCAGGCCGAACACATTCATATGCACCGCCGAGGCGCCGGTCATGCCAGCGCCCGACTGCGAGATGGTCTGCATCACCAGCGCCGCTTCCAGGATGCCCAGGCCCGCGCCACCGAAGGCCTCGGGCATCGCCACGCCCAGCCAGCCGCCTTCGCACAGCGTCTTGTAGAACTCGTGCGGATAGGTGCCGGACTTGTCCAGGCGATCCCAGTACTCCATGTCGAACTGCGTGCAGACCTGCTGCACGGCCTCGACGATGGATGCCTGTTCTTCGGAGAGGTCGAAATTCATAGCGTTACCTGCCTGATGTCGTTGTCTTGTTGGTTGTCTGATGGTTGCCCGAAGAGCGCCTATTCCGGCTGGATGCCAGCGTCTTTCACCAGCCGCGACCACTTCTGCAGCTCGGCCACGACAAACTGGCTGAGCTCGGCCGGCGTGCTGCCGAACGGCTCGAAGCCCAGCGCGTGGAACCGCGGCGCATGCTGCTTGCTGGTGGCGATGGCAACCAGTTCACGATTGAGCCGCTGCACCACCGGCGCCGGCACCCCGGCCGGCGCGAACACGCCGTTCCATGAGGTCACGTCGAAACCCTTCAGCTCCGGCACGCTCGCCAGCGGCGGCAGGTCGGGCAGCAGCTCGCTGCGCTGCGCGGTGGTCACCGCCAGCGCGCGCAGCTTGCCGGCGCGCACGTTGGCGATGCCTGCGGCAAAGTCGACGAACATCGCCTGCACCTGGCCACCCATCACATCGGTCATCGCCGGCGGCGTGCTCTTGTATGGCACGTGCAGCATGTTCAGCCCGGCCATCTTCGACAGCGTGGCGCCCGAGACGATGCCGGTGCTGTTGCCGCTGGCATAGCTCAGGCCCGGATGCGCCCTGGCATAGTCGATGAACTCGCGCAGCGTCTTCACCGGCAGCGCCGGGTTGACCACCAGCATGAACGGCAGGTTGCCCATGCGCGAGACCGGCGTGAAATCCTTGACCGGGTCATAGCGCAGCTGCTTCATCAGCGACGGGTTGGCCGAATGCGTGGTGTTGGTGGTCATGAACAGCGTGTAGCCATCGGCCGGGGCCTTGGCCACGAACTCGGCGGCAATGGTGCCGTTGGCGCCGGGCTTGTTGTCCACCACCACCGGCTGCTGCAGCGCCTCGCCCAGGTATTTGGCAGTCAGGCGGGCCACGGCATCGGTGCCGCTGCCGGCAGCGAACGGCACCACCAGGCGCAGCGGCCTGGACGGGAATTCATCGGCCGACAGCGCCGGGGTGGCGGCCAGCGCCGCGGTGCACCCGAGCACCAGGCTGGCAAAGGCATTGCTGAAGGACTTCACGGTAGTTGTCTCCTGTAGTTGTTCAATCCCTTGCCGTGACCAGCCGCGTCTTATGCGGGCCGTATCACGCGCTCGGGGGATTCCTCATATGGCGGGGAATAGATGACCAGAATCTTGGCCGGCTCGTCGCTGACCACGGTGAACACATGCATCTGGTCCGGCGGGAAGAAGCAGCAGTCGCCAGGGCCCAGTTCCTTTCGCTGGCCGCCGACCTCGGCCACGGCGCGGCCTTCCAGCACGTAGCAGACCTGCTCGATGCCGGGATGCGCGTGCGGCAGCGCGCCCTTGCCCTTCTCGATGGTGCCGTGGATCACTTCCAGATGCCGCGATCCGACGGTCTCTGGGCCGATCAGCCGGCGATTGAGGGTGCCGACATGGTTGGCGGGGTGGTAGCCCTCGACCTCGTCGGTCGAGATGAAATAGACGGGTTGGTCCTGCATGCGGTGCTCCTGCCTTAATTCATATCTATGAATAACAGTTTATTACCTTGAATTTATCCGTCAAACAATTTCGACATCGCTGCGGGTTTACCGGGAGTGCAAGGGGCGAGCGCCAGCCTCACGCGGCGCGTGATCGGCAAGAAAGTGTTGTGGGAGTGACCCGGCGCTCAGCCGGCGAAGCGGTAGCCCACGCCGATCTCGGTCAGCAGGTAGGCAGGCCGGGCCGGGTCGGCTTCCAGCTTGTGCCGCAGGTGCCCCATGTAGACGCGCAGGTACTGGCTGCTGTCGGCATGCGACGGCCCCCACACCTCGCGCAGCAGTTCGCGGTGGGTCATGACCTTGCCGCGATGCGCCAGCAGCACCGCCAGCAGCCGGAACTCGATCGGCGTCAGGTGCACCGGCTCCCCCGCGCGCGTGACCTGGCGGTTGGCCAGGTCCACGGCGATCTCGCCGAACGCCACCTGCGCCCGCCCCTGCGCGCCGGCACGCACATGGCGGCGCTGCAGCACGCGCAGGCGCGCCACCAGCTCGCCCACGCCGAAGGGCTTGGTCAGGTAGTCGTCGGCGCCGGCGTCGAGCGCGCGGATCTTCTCGGCCTCGCCGGTGCGCGCCGACAGCACCAGCACCGGCACTTCGGTCCAGGTGCGCAGGTCGCCGATCATCGATACGCCGTCGCCATCGGGCAGCCCCAGGTCCAGGATCACCAGGTCCGGCTGGCGCGTGCCGGCCTCGATCAGTCCGCGCTGCAGCGATTCGGCCTCGTGCACGGTGCAGCCCTCGTCCTGCAGCGCCGCGCGCACGAAGCGGCGGATATGGGGCTCGTCTTCCACCAGCAGCACCGTGGGCGAAAACTCGAATGGCATAACGCGTCAGATCCTTGAAAGGTTGTCGGGTTCAGGCCGGCAAGCCGGCCGCTTCCAGTTCCAGCACTGGAGGGTTGCCGCGCGGCAGCGTGACCACGAAGCGCGCGCCGGTGCCTTCGCCCTGCGCCCGAGCATGCACCGGCTCGACGCGGATGCTGCCGCCGTGCGCCTGCACGATGGCCTCGCACACGGCCAGCCCCAGGCCCACCCCGGTGGTGGCGGACTCGCGCTCGCCGCGGGTGAATTTCTCGAACACCTGCCGCGCCATCGCCGCCGGCACGCCGGGGCCGTCGTCCTCGACGACGAGGTGCACGGCGTCGTCGGAGAGCTCGCCGCGCACGCGGATCTCGGTACCCGGCGCGGTGTACTTGGCCGCATTCTCCAGCAGGTTGCACAGCACGCGCTCCATCAGCACGCCATCGCATTCCACCAGCGGCAGTGCCGACAGGTCGGCCACCACCACGCGGTGCCGCGCCAGCGCATCGCGCAGCGACGCCAGCGCCGCGCCGGCCAGTTCTTCGAACGACTGCCATTCCTTGCGCAGCGCCACACTGCGGCTTTGCAGCCGCGCCATGTCGAGCAGGTTGGCCACCATCGCGTGCATGCGGCGCGCCTGGTCGCGCATGGCGCCGACGGTCTCGGCCACCTCCGGCGCCAGCGGCGTCGTGCCGCGCTGCAGGGTCTCGGCCATGCCGATCAGGCTGGTCAGCGGCGTGCGCAGGTCGTGAGACACCGCCGCCAGCAGCGAGCTGCGCAGGCGCTCGGACTCCATCGCCAGCAGCGCCTGCTGCGCCACCTCGACATAGTGCAGCCGCTCGATCGCAATCGCGATCAGCGTGGCAAAGACATCGACCTGGCGCCGCAGCGCGGGCTGAGCAAATGCGCGCCAGGTGCGCGGCTCCACTGCCAGCACGCCGCGCACCTGCATCGGCGCCTTCAGCGGCAGGTACAGCACCGTGCCGGAAGGCAGCGTGTCGGTGCCGGTGCCGGCCGGCTGGCCGTGGTTGAAGACCCATTGCGCCAGCACGTGGTCGACGGCATCGCTCTGTGCCGCGCCGCCGGCCTCGGGAGCCGTGGCCGCGGGCAGCAGCCGGCCGTCCGCGCCGACCAGGAAAAACGCGGCACGCGCATCGAACGCCGCGCGCAGGAAGCGGCTGCCGATACCGACGATCTGCGCGTCGGTCAGCGCCGCCGACAGCTCGCGCGCCAGCTCGTACAGCGTGCGCGCATCGGTCTCGCGCTGCACCGATACCTGGGCCTGCTCGCGCAGTCCGGCCGTCAGCTGTCCAATCACCAGCCCGACTGCCAGCATCACCAGGAAGGTCACCAGGTATTGCACGTCGGTGACCGCAAACGACAGCTGCGGCGGCACGAAGAAGAAATCAAACGCCCCCACCGCCACCAGCGCGGCGAACGCCCCCGCGGTACGTCCGTGGCGCAGCGCCACGCCGGCCACCGCCAGCAGGAACAGCATGGCGATATTGACCAGGTCGAACCATGGCCGCGCCAGCGCCGACAGCGCGGTGGCGCCGGCGCACCAGGCCACCGCCCACAGCAGGCCCGGCCACTGCGCAGGCCGGGCGTCTGCCTGCGGCGGCTCGGTGCCGGGCAGCACGGGCGCATCAGCGGGGGTCTCCTGTCGGACGCTGTCGTCCGCCACGCGGATCACGTCGATCTCGGGACACGCCGCAGCCAGCGCATCGGCAAAACTGGTGCGCCCGAACAGCCACGCGCGCGCGCCCAGCCATGGCGCCAGCGCGCGCGCCAGCAGCGCGTGCATGCGGCCGGACAATGAAGCCCCGCCATCGGCCCAGCGCGCCGGCGTGCGGCCGATCAAGACCTTGGTCAGATTGTGCCGCCGCACATAGCCGGCCACCGCCGCCACCATGTCGCTGCCGGCCAGCGTTTCGGTACGCGCGCCCAGCGCCTCGGCCAGCCGCATGGCCTGGTCGAGCTGCTCGCGCTGGGCGTCGGGCACGGGTGCCAGGCGCGGCACCGACACCGTCACCACATGGCAGTCGCAATCGAGCTGCCCGGCCAGCCGGCGCGCGCTGCGCACCACCTGCGCAGCATCGCTGCCGTGGCCGACACAGGCCAGCACCGCTTCACGCGTGCGCCAGACCGGTTCGATCGAGGCTTCCTGCCGGTAGGCGCGCACGTCGTCGTCGACGCGGTCGGCAGTGCGGCGCAGCGCCAGCTCGCGCAGCGCAATCAGGTTGCCCTTGCGGAAGAAATGCTGCACGGCATGGCGGGCCTGCTCGGGCACGTACACGCGCCCTTCGCGCAGGCGGCGCAGCAGCTCGTCGGCGGGCAGGTCGACCAGCACCACCTCGCCGGCATCGTCGAAGACCGTGTCGGGCACGGTCTCGCGCACGCGGATGCCGGTGATGCCGGCCACCGCCTGGTTCAGGCTGTCCAGGTGCTGGACGTTGACCGTGGTCCAGACATCGATGCCGGCCGACAGCAGTTCGGCGATGTCCTGCCAGCGCTTGGGGTGGCGGCTGCCGGGCGCGTTGCTGTGCGCCAGCTCATCCACCAGGATCAGCGCAGGCCGGCGTGCCAGGGCCGCATCGAGATCGAATTCCTGCAGCGTGCGGCCGCGGTAGTCGACGCGGCGCAATGGCACGCGCTCGATGCCTTCGGCCAGCGCCTCGGTTTCGGCGCGGCCATGGGTTTCGACCACGCCCACCACCACGTCGCCGCCCTGCTCGCGCTGCGCGCGCGCCGCGGCCAGCATGGCGAAGGTCTTGCCGACGCCGGCCGAAGCGCCGAAATAGATGCGCAGGCACCCGCGCGCGGCGCGTTCGCCGGCGGCCTGCATGCGCTGCAGCAGGTGGTCGGGGTCGGGGCGGGGATCGTCGGGTTGGCGCGGCTCAGGCATGGTGGTCGCGCTTGCCTCGCAGCGGCGGGAGCGCAGCCAGATTGTGCCACGCAGGCGCCGGCGTAAAGTGCGCCAAGGTAGACTAGCGGCGATTTCCGATCGCTACGCCCGCGCGCGCATTGCACTACATTCTTGACAGTGCAGTCGTATACATGCCATAGTTACGGGCGTATAGCATTCATGGAAACCGGTACTGTCAGGCTCCAGTTGTATAGGACCTGGCGCTATCACCCCTGACACTGGTTGCACGGACTGAAACGTCCACATCTTTCAGGTTCGCGGGGGCGCACCAGGGCATTAGCCCGGCGTGCAATACCAGTCGCTCCGGCGACCGCAGTTTCCCCCCGTGTGAACCAGCCGCTCCTTGCGGCAATCCCCTAAAGGACTGAATTGACTAAGATCGTCTTGAAACCCGGTGAGCCCGTTGAAGTTGCAATGCGGCGCTTCCGTCGCGCCATTCTGCAGACTGGCCTGATCGTTGAACTCAAGAGCCGCACCGCTTACGAGAAGCCGACGACCGAGCGCAAGCGCAAGAAGAAGGCCGCCGAAGCGCGTCTGCGCAAGCGCCTGCGCATGCAGATGCTGCCGAAGAAGATGTACTGATCCGGTACGCTTCGCCGCCTGGCACCGCCGGGCATAAAAAAACCGCCAGTTCGCTGGCGGTTTTTTTATGCCTCGCGCCCAGGCCGGCCCCCGCTGCGCCTTGCCGCCGCGGCTTTTGCTGCACTGCGCCACCTGAGCATTGCGCCGATGACCGGCATAATGGCGGATATTGCGCCCGTGCGGCGCCACACCGGACCCTGCCTTGACTGCCATCCTAGAGTTGCGCAAGGTGCGCAAGCAATACGGCGACACGGTCGTGGTCGACGACCTCGATCTCCAGGTATTTCGCGGCCAGTGCTTCGGCCTGCTGGGGCCCAACGGCGCCGGCAAGACCACCACGCTGCGCCTGCTGCTGGGCCTGACCACGCCCATGGCCGGCACGCTCACGCTGTGCGGCGAGCCCATCCCCGAGCGCGCGCCGCAGGCGCGCATGCGCGTGGGCGTGGTGCCGCAGTTCGACAACCTCGACCCGGATTTCTCGGTGATCGAGAACCTGCGCATCTTCGGGCGCTACTTCGGACTGTCGTCGGCCGAGATCGAGCGGCGCGTGCCGATGCTGCTGGAATTCGCCCGGCTGGAAAACCGCGCCGATGCGCAGGTGCGCGACCTCTCCGGCGGCATGCGCCGGCGCCTGACGGTGGCACGCGCGCTGATCAACGACCCTGACCTGCTGGTGATGGACGAGCCCACCACCGGCCTGGACCCGCAGGCGCGCCACCTGATCTGGGAGCGCCTGAAGTCGCTGATGGCCAGCGGCAAGACCATCCTGCTGACCACGCACTTCATGGAAGAGGCCGAACGGCTGTGCAACTACCTGTGCGTGATCGACGGCGGCCGCAAGATTGCCGAAGGCAAGCCGCACGAGCTGATCGACAGCCAGATCGGCTGCGACGTGGTCGAGGTCTATGGCGATGAACTGGACACGCTGCGCGGCAGCCTGACGCCGCTGGCGCAACGTACTGAAATGAGCGGCGAGACGCTGTTCTGCTATGTGCGCGAGCCCGCCCCGCTGCTGGCGGCGCTGCACGGCAGGAACGGCGTGCGCTACCTGCACCGCCCGGCCAACCTGGAGGACGTGTTCCTCAAGCTGACCGGCCGCGAGATGCGGGACTGAACCGAGGGACTGACATGAGCGAACAGGATCCCCGCGCGGATACCACCACTGCCCCCGCGGCCGCTGGCGGCCACGCCGCCGCGACGCCGCGCCAGCGCTATCCGCAGCCGCTGCTGCCGCGCAACCTGCGCAACTGGATGATGGTCTGGTACCGCAACTACATGGTGTGGAAGAAGCTGGCCATCCCGTCGATGATCGGCAACCTCGCCGACCCGATGATTTACCTGTTCGGCCTCGGCCTCGGGCTGGGGCTGATGGTGGGCCAGGTCAACGGGGTGTCGTATATCGCCTTCCTGGCCGCCGGCACCACCGCGTCCAGCGTGATGATGTCGGCCAGCTTCGAGTCGATGTATTCGGCGTTCTCGCGCATGCACGTGCAGCGCACCTGGGAGGCGATCATGCATGCCCCGCTGACGCTGGGCGACGTGGTGCTGGGCGAGATCGCCTGGGCGGCCAGCAAGGCGGTACTGTCCGGGCTGGCCATCATGCTGGTGGCGGGTGCGCTCGGCTATGCGCAGATGCCCGGCGCGCTGCTGGCGCTGCCGGTGATCGTGCTGGCCGGCATTGCCTTTGCCGCGCTGGCGATGACTGTCACCGCGCTGGCGCCCAGCTACGACTTCTTCATGTTCTACCAGACCCTGGTGATGACGCCGATGCTGCTGCTGTCGGGCGTGTTCTTCCCGCTGGAACAGTTGCCCGAGGGCGTGCAGGCAGCCACCAAGGTACTGCCGCTGGCGCATGCGGTGGCGCTGATCCGGCCGCTGATGCTGGGCCGTCCGTCGGAGGATGTCGGCCTGCACCTGGCGGTACTGGGCGCCTATGCAATGGTGGCGCTGGTAGTGTGCCTGATGCTGCTGCGCCGCCGGCTGCTGCGCTAAGACTGCCGCATGCCGGGCCTCAGGCGCTGCCCACGAGCTTGAGCCCGGCAATCCCGCACACGATCAGGCCGATGCAGGCCAGCCGCGCCGCAGTGGCGGGCTCATTGAAGAGTATGATGCCGAGGATCGCGGTGCCGACCGCGCCAATCCCGGTCCAGACAGCATAGCCGGTCCCGACCGGGATATGCCGCAGCGCCAGCGCCAGCAGCAGCACGCTGATGGCCATGCCGATCAGCGTGATGACGCTGGGCACCAGCCGCGTAAAACCTTCGGTGTACTTCAGCCCGATCGCCCACACCACCTCGAACAGCCCTGCCAGGGCCAGCAGTGTCCATGCCATATCGATTTCTCGGATTGCGTCGCAACGTGCGCAACGATAGCGGAGATTCCGCCACCTTGCAGCGCACCGTCCTGGCGCTGGCGGCCGCATGCGCCACGGCGTCACTGGCCGGGTGCATGGTGATGGCCGTGGGTAGTGCCGCGGTGTCGACGGTGGCTACCGTCGGATCGGCCGCCGTCAGCGTGGCGACAACCGCGGTCAGCACCACCTACGACGTCACGGCCGCAGGCGTGAAGGCCGTGGCCGGCAGCGACGAACCCGCGCCGCCCCCGTCGCCACAACCTGCACAGCCGCCACAGCCGGCGCAGTAAGCCCTCAGTCGCCCAGGCCGCGCAGCAGGTCGGCCTTCAGGTCATCGACCGACTCCAGCCCCACCGCCAGCCGGATCAGCCCTTCGCCGACGCCCGCGGCCGCCTTGGCCTCGGGGCTCACGCGCGCGTGCGTGGTGGTGTACGGGTGCGTGATGGTGGTGCGGGTGTCGCCCAGGTTGCCGGTGATCGAGCACAGCCGGGTGTTGTCGATCACGCGCCAGGCATTGGCCCGCTGCTGCTCGGGCGTGGCGCCCTTCAGCTCGAACGACACGATCGCGCCGCCGCCGCTTTGCTGGCGCATGGCGATCTCGTGCTGCGGGTGCGACTTCAGCGCCGGGTGGAACACGCGCGCCACCGCCGGATGCGATTCCAGGAACTGCGCCAGCGCCAGCGCGCTGGCCGAATGGCGTTCCATGCGGATCGCCAGCGTCTCCATGCCCTTGAGCAGCACCCAGGCGTTGAACGCCGACAGCGTCGGGCCCGCGGTGCGAACGAACGGGAACACCTTGCCCATGATGAAGTCGTGCGAGCCCAGCACCGCGCCGCCCAGCACGCGGCCCTGGCCGTCGATATGCTTGGTGGCCGAATGCACCACGATGTCGGCGCCGAACTTCATCGGCTGCTGCAGCGCCGGCGAACAGAAGCAGTTGTCGACCACCAGCAGCGCGCCGGCGTCGTGGGCGATGTCGGCCACGGCGGCGATATCGGCCACTTCGGTCAGCGGGTTCGACGGCGTTTCCAGGAAGAGCAGCTTGGTGTTCGGGCGCACCGCGGCGCGCCATGCGTTCAGGTCGCTCGGGTCGACGAAGGTGGTCTCGACGCCGAACTTCGAGAAGATATTGCCGAACAGCGTCATGGTCGAGCCGAAGATCGCGCGCGAGCTGACCAGGTGGTCGCCCGCCTGCATCGACGACAGCACCACCGACAGGATCGCGCTCATGCCCGAGGCGGTCGCCATGCAGGCCTGCGCGCCTTCCAGCGCGGCCAGGCGCGACTGGAACATCGACACGGTCGGGTTGGTGAAGCGCGAGTAGGTGAAGCCCTCTTCCGAGTTGGCGAAGCGTTCGGCGGCCTCGGCGGCGCTGTTGAAGCAGAAGCTCGAGGTCAGGTAAATGGCTTCGGAGTGCTCCATGAATTCGCTGCGCAGCGTGCCGGCGCGCACGCCGAGGGTGTCGATGCCGAGCGATTCGGGGTTGAGCGGTTCGTTCATGCTGGTGGAGCGCGGTCGTACCCGCGCGAATGCGATGGTTTCGACGAGCCGGCGCCGGCCAGGTGGACCGGCGCGCGGCCATGAAAAAAGCCCGTGCGATCGGGTGGTCGGATCGACGGGCTTGCTGTTCTGCGAATGGCCTTCGGCTTCAGGCTGTGGCGGCCGGCTTCCGGAAATCGCTGCGCCGCGAAGGCACTGCGCATCGGGAATCGTTGCTGACCGCCATCTCTTTAGCTGTTTCGGGCTGGACCCGCGTCCGCAAGCTGACTATCAAATCGACGCCCGGCCATGTTACGGCCGGGCTCCGCATTCGTCAACGCGCGGACAGCGGCGGCACGGCTTACTCGTTGCCGCCGGAGCGCTGCAGGTGCAGTTGCGAGCGCTCGGTGTCGCCATTGGTGCCGTCGCGGTCGGCCTGGCTGCGCGCCGTTTCGAGGCGGTTCAGGTAGGCCTCGTCGATATCGCCGGTGATGTAGCGGCCATCGAAGCACGAAGCATCGAAGTCCTTCAGCGCCGGGTTGATGTCGCGCACGGCCTGCTTCATCGCTTCCACGTCCTGGTACACCAGCTTGTCCGCGCCGATGATCTTCGCAATCTCTTCGTGGGTGCGGTTATGGGCCACCAGCTCGCTGCGGGTCGGCATGTCGATGCCGTACACGTTGGGGTACTTCACCGGCGGCGCGGCCGAGGCGAAGATCACCTTGTTGGCGCCGGCATCGCGCGCCATCTGCACGATCTCGAACGAGGTGGTGCCGCGCACGATCGAGTCATCGACGATCAGCACGTTCTTGCCCTTGAACTCCACGCCCATGGCATTGAGCTTCTGGCGCACCGACTTCTTGCGCACCGCCTGGCCGGGCATGATGAAGGTGCGGCCGACGTAGCGGTTCTTGAAGAAGCCTTCGCGGTAGTTCACGCCCAGGCGGTTGGCCACCTGCATCGCGGCCGGACGGCTGGAATCGGGAATCGGCATGACCACGTCGACATCGCCGGCTGACACTTCCTGGCGGATCTTCTCGGCCAGGTAGTCGCCCATGCGCAGGCGCGCGTCATAGACCGGCACGCCGTCGATGCACGAATCCGGGCGGGCCAGGTAGACGTACTCGAAAATGCACGGCGTCAGCACCGCGTTCTCGGCGCACTGCTTGCTGTAGAGCTTGCCGTCCAGGTCGATGAAGATGGCCTCGCCCGGCGCCACGTCGCGCTCGAGCTTGTAGCCGATGCCTTCCAGCGCCACGGACTCGGATGCCACCATCCATTCCTTGCCGGTGGGGGTCTCGACGCTGCCCAGGCACAGCGGGCGGATGCCGAACGGGTCGCGCACCGCCAGCATGCCGTAGCCGGCGATCTGCGCGGCAATGGCATACGAGCCGCGTACGCGGCGGTGCAGGCCGCTGACCGCCGTGAAGATGGTGTCCGGGTCCAGCGCCATGCCGTTGCTGGCGCGCTGCAGCTCGTCGGCCAGCACGTTCAGCAGCACTTCGGTGTCCGAATGCGTGTTGATGTGGCGGCGGTCGCGGCGGAACATCTCCTCGCGCAGCTGCTCCCAGTTGGTCAGGTTGCCGTTATGCGCCAGGATCACGCCATAGGGCGCGTTCACGTAGAACGGCTGCGCTTCTTCCTCGCTGGATGCCGAGCCAGCGGTCGGATAGCGCACCTGGCCGATACCGGCGGCGCCGGGCAGGCTGCGCATATTGCGGGTGCGGAAGACATCGCGCACCAGGCCGTTGGCCTTGTGCATGTGGAAAGTACTGCCGTTGGCGGTGGCGATGCCGGCAGCATCCTGTCCGCGATGTTGCAACAACAGCAGGCTGTCGTAAATCAATTGGTTGACAGGCGTGGCTGAAACCACGCCGACGATACCGCACATTGCCAAGCTCCCAGGAAAGGCTTTGAATCAGGGGCGCAGCCTGGTCCGGAAATCCCCCGGACCCAAAGGCCTGCGTACTACCGACCGGGCACCATGCCCGGCTTCATGTCTTGACGTACTTCGCCAGCTCCGGCGGCAGCCATGGCTTCACCGATTCCATGGCCTGCATCACATAAGGGCGGCTTACCGCGTCGCGCCAGAACGGTTCTTCCGGCAATTTGGTCAGGCTGGCCAGCGTGACCATCACCATCACCAGCAGCACGCCGCGCAGCAGGCCGAACATCAGTCCCAGCCCGCGGTCGGCGGGCTTGAGCCCGGTGCTCTCCAGCAGCTGCCCGACCACCATGCCGGCCAGCGAGGCGCCCAGCACGGTGCCGATCAGCAGCACCACGAAACCCAGCGCATGGCGCGCCAGCTCGCCGCCAGGCATCGATTCAGGCATCCAGCCCGCGGCCACCGCGCCATAGCGGAACGCCACCCAGAACGCCACCACCCAGCCGATCAGCGAGAGCACCTCGCGCACCAGGCCGCGCAGCACGCCGAGCACGCCCGAGGCCAGCAGGATGAAGACCACGGCATAGTCGAAGAAAGTCGGCTGCATCGTTGCTTGCGGCCGGGCACAGGCGCCGGCCGTACTTGCCCCTTACTGTTCCACGACCTTCGAGGTCAGCCCCACCGCGCGCACACGCTTGTCGGCGGCGTCGGCGGCGTCACGGTCGCTGAAGGGGCCGGCACGCAGCAGGATGCGCTCGCCATCGGCCAGCATTTTCTTTTCGACATAGGCCGGGACCTTGCTCGCCTTGAGCTTGGCCAGCCAGCCCTTGGCGCGCTCTTCGGAAGAGAAGGCGCCGATCAGGATCAGGTACTTGCCGCTGCCCGTCTTGGCTTCGGGCTTGGCTTCAGCCCGTTGCGCCGGCTTGTCCGCAGCGGCTGCGGCGGCCGCGGGCTTGGGCGCGCTGACGATTTCCTCGCCGGCGTCGAGCGCCTCGGCATCATTGCGCGCCGCCGGCGTGGGCGGCAGCGGGTCGGCCTTGCGCGGCTCGACGCGGGGCTTCTGCGCCCCCTGCGCGCCCGTGACCCCGTTTGCGACCTTTACCGAGACGTCATCGGACACCGGCCGCGGCTTGGTCTCGAACACGATCGGCAGCACGATCACGGCGGCCACCATCAGCACCACGGCGCCGATCAGGCGGCGGCGCGCGCGCTGCTTCTGCGGGAATTCGGGGTCGAGCGTATCGTCGGCATAGTCATCGGCCAGACGGCGCGACGAGGCGATGCCTGCACCCGTGTCGGTACGCTGGCGCCGCGCACGCTCGGGTGCCGGGTCGTTGCCCTTGCGGGAAGAAAACAGCGAAAGCAGGCCCATAGATTGGTTCGGTGATACGGCCTTGTGGGGCCGCTCGTTGCGTTTGCCGCTCATTGATCGGCCAAGGCCGCCGGGGTTGCCAGGTCAGCGGGCGCCGGGGCGCCTGCTTCAGTTAGCCTGCGTGGCACGATACGCCATCACGCCGGCGACGGTATAGAACGATCCGAAGACCAGAATTCTATCATTCTCGGTGGCTCGCTCGATGGCATCGCGGAATGCCGCCTCGGGGCTGGAGAAGCAGGCCGCGGTGGCGTCCGGGCCGGGGCGGAATCCGCCCGCCTCCAGCTTGGCGAGCAGGTCCGCGGCCCTGGCGGCGCGCTCGGTCGGCAGGTCGCACAGGCACCAGTGGTCGACCTTGTCGGCCACGTGCTGCAGCACCCCGGCGATGTCCTTGTCCTGCATCGCGCCGAACACCGCGTAGGTGTAGCGGAAGAACCCCATGTTCTCCAGGTTCTGCCCCAGCGTGGCCGCCGCATGCGGATTGTGCGCCACGTCCAGGATCACGGCCGGGCGGCCTGGCAGCACCTGGAAGCGGCCCGGCAGCTCGACAAAAGCCAGGCCGTTGCGCACTTCCTGTGCGCTGACCGGCAGGCGCGGGCGCATGGCCTGCAGCGCGGCCAGCGCCGCCGCCGCGTTGAGCAGCTGGTTGGCGCCGCGCAGCGCCGGGTAGCCCAGGCCGTTAAGCTTGCGCCCGCCGCCGCTCCAGTCCCATTGCTGGCGCTCCTGGCCCTTGGCGGCGTGGAAATGGTAGTCGCGCCCCACCAGCCACAACTCGGCGCCGACGGCCTCGGCGTGCGCCACCAGCGACTTGGGCGGCATCGGGTCGCCGCAGATCGCGGGCACGCCCGGGCGGAAGATGCCGGCCTTCTCGAAGCCGATCTCCTCGCGCGTATGGCCCAGGTACTGGGTATGGTCGATATCGACGCTGGTGACGATGGCGCAGTCGGTATCGATCACGTTGACCGCGTCCAGGCGCCCGCCCAGGCCCACTTCCAGGATGATCGCGTCCAGCCCGGCCGCGGCGAAGGCATGAATGATCGCCAGCGTGGTGAACTCGAAGTAGGTCAGGCTGACCGGGTCGGCAAAGCTGTTGCGCGCGCGCTCGACCGCCTCGAAATGCGGCAGCAGCTGCGCATCGGTGGCGATCTCGCCATTGATGCGGGCGCGCTCGTTGAACGAGATCAGGTGCGGCGAGGTATGGCAGCCCACCTTGTAGCCGGCCTCCAGCAGGATGCGCTCGAGCATCGCGCAGGTAGAGCCCTTGCCGTTGGTGCCGCCCACCGTGAACACCACGGCGTCGATGCGCAGCCCGAGGGCCTCCTTCACGCGCGTGATGCGCGCCAGGCCCATGTCGATGCCCACGGGATGGGCGGTTTCGAGATGGGCAAGCCATTCGGGGAGCGTATGGAAGACAGGCATGTGGGGTGCGAGGAAAAGCTGTTGCTACCAGATTTGGCCAGCCAGCGGCAAAGTCAAGGCCGGGCTTGCACCCGGCCCGACATAGCCACCGGGGCGGCCAGGAAAAGCGAAAGGCGCGTCAACCACCCGCGCCCTTGATCTGCCATGCAGACGTTGTTATGCCACCGCGTCGGCCGGCTGCTTCTGCAGCAGCGCCAGCAGCTGCGCCAGTTCCGCGCGCATCTTGCGGCGGTCGACGATCATGTCGATGGCGCCCTTCTGGATCAGGAACTCCGAGCGCTGGAAGCCTTCAGGCAGCTTCTCGCGCACGGTCTGCTCGATCACGCGCGGGCCGGCAAAGCCGATCAGCGCCTTGGGCTCGGCGATCACCACGTCGCCCAGGAAGGCGAAGCTGGCCGACACGCCGCCCATGGTCGGGTCGGTCAGCACGCTGATGAACGGCAGCTTGGCCGCGCTCAGCTGGTTCAGCATCGAGGTGGTCTTGGCCATCTGCAGCAGCGACAGCAGGCTTTCCTGCATGCGCGCGCCGCCGGTGGCGGTAAAGCAGATGAACGGCACCTTCTGCTCCAGCGCGGCCTGCGCGCCGCGCACGAAGCGCTCACCCACCACCGAGCCCATCGAACCGCCCATGAACTCGAACTCGAAGCAGCTGACCACCACCGGGATGGTGTGGATGGCACCGCCCATCACCACCATGGCATCGGTCTCGCCGGTGTCATCCATGGCGGCCTTGATGCGGTCCGGGTACTTCTTGGAATCCTTGAACTTGAGGGCGTCGACCGGCACGATCTCCTGGCCGATCTCATAACGGCCTTCGGCGTCCAGCAGCCCGTCCAGGCGCGCCCGCGCGCTGATGCGCATATGGTGGTCGCACTTGGGGCAGACGTGCAGGTTGGCCTCGACGTCGGTCCGGTACAGGGTGGACTCGCACGACGGGCACTTGACCCACAATCCCTCAGGGATGCCCTTGCGGGTGCTGGGGTCGGTCTGTTGAATCTTGGGGGGCAGGAGTTTATCCAACCAGCTCATGAAAGCTCCTTTCGGATGACTGCGGTCCGCCGGCAAGCCCGGTGTCGGGACGCCTGTTGGCAGATGGCAGGGAATCAACCCGCGAATTTACCATGCCGGCCCGGTGACCTCGAAGCGCAACGCGCGATTTGCGCACATTGAAGCACTTAAAAATGATCGTCAGGCCGACATTAGATCACTTCAACTATCCAGCGCCTGGCGGATCTCGGCGATAAACGCCTGCAGCGTCGCCACCGCCTGTTCGCGCGGGGTGTCCTCCAGCAGCTGCACCAGGCGGCTGCCGATCACCACGGCATCGGCCACGCTGCCGATCGCGCGCGCGGTCTGCGCGTCGCGGATGCCGAAGCCCACGCCCACCGGCAGGTTGGCATGCTGCTTGATCAGCGGCAGGCGCGCCGCCACGCTGTCCAGGTCGATCGCGGCCGAGCCGGTCACGCCCTTGAGCGACACGTAGTACAGGTAGCCGCTGGCCACGCGCGCCACGGCCTCGATGCGGGCATCGGTCGAAGTCGGCGCCAGCAGGAAGATCGGGTCCATGCCGTTGTCGCGCATCAGCGTGGCGAACGACTCGCACTCCTCGGGCGGATAGTCGACCACCAGCACGCCGTCGACGCCGGCTTCGCGCGCGGCGGCGGCAAAGACCTGCTCGCCCATGCACTCGATCGGATTGGCGTAGCCCATCAGCACCACCGGGGTATCGGCATTGGTCTGGCGGAACTCGCGCACCCACTGCAGCACCTGGGTCAGCGACACGCCCTGCGCCAGCGCGCGCTCGGAGGCGCGCTGGATCACCGGGCCGTCGGCCATCGGGTCGGAGAACGGCACGCCCAGCTCGATCACGTCAGCGCCGCCCGCCACCAGCGCATGCATCAGCGCCACGGTCAGGCCGGGCTCGGGATCGCCGGCGGTGATAAACGGAATCAGGCCCTTCTTCTGCTGCGCGGCCAGCGCCGCGAACGTCTTCTGGATACGGGACATATCAGGGAATCAGGTGAGGCCGCGGCGCCGGCGAGACATCGTCGTTGGCGGCGGCCAGGGTTGGGGTGGCGGCAGGCTCGGCGGCTGCATTCGTGACGGCAAGGGCTGCAGCGGCGGCAGACACGCGATCGCATGCCACCTGCACATACTCCGGGTTGATCTCGAAGCCGGCAAAGCGCCGTCCGTGGCGCAGGCAGGCCACCGCGGTGGTGCCGCTGCCGGCGAACGGATCCAGCACCAGGCCGCCCGGCGGGCAGCTTGACAGCACCATGCGCTCGACGATTTCCAGCGGCTTCTGCGTCGGGTGGTTGGCGCGCTCCGGGTCCTGGCGGTGGATGCGCGAGACGCTCCACAGGTCCTTCGGGTTGTAGCCCACCTCCAGCCACTTCTTGCCTTCGAAACGCGGACGGCTGCGCGCCTTCTTGGTCTCGGGGTCGTAGGGAATGCGGACCGGGTCGAGATCGAAGTAGTAGTCGCGCGCGCGGGCAAAAAAGCCGATGTTGTCGTGCACCGACGAGAACTTGCGCGTGGTGCCGCCCATGCTGGGCACGCGGCGGTCCCAGATGATCTCGTTGATCATGGTCAGGCGCCGCTTGAGCATCACGAACAGCTCGGGCGAATACTGCCAGGTGCAGAACAGGTAGAGCGTTCCCTTGGGCGCGAGCTTGGGCACGACCGCGTTCATCCAGCGCTCGGACCAGTCCAGATACTCCTGGCCCGACAGCAGGTCGGAATCGTTGCCGTAGTCCTTGCCCAGCCCGTAGGGCGGATCGGCGACGATCAGGTCGACCGAGCCGTCCGGCAGGCGGGCAATGCCCTCGAACATGTCTTCCTGGAACAGGCGCAGCTGGGCGGAATCGGGCGCTCCGGACGCATCCGGCGCCCCCGCGCCGCCCACGGCAAGTCCGGTCGGAGGCAGCGCGCGCATCAGAGCTTGAGCCCCGCGCGCTCGGCCACGGTGTGCATGTCCTTGTCGCCACGGCCGGACAGGTTCACCAGCAGCAGCTTGTCCTTGGGCAGCGTCGGCGCCAGCTTGCAGGCATAGGCGATGGCGTGGCTCGATTCCAGCGCCGGGATGATGCCCTCGATGCGGCAGCAGTCGTGGAAGGCCTTGAGCGCTTCTTCATCCGTGATCGGCACGTACTGCGCGCGACCGCTGTCCTTGAGCCACGCATGCTCGGGGCCCACGCCCGGGTAGTCCAGGCCGGCCGACACCGAATGGGTCTCGATGATCTGGCCGTTGGCGTCCTGCAGCAGGTAGGTGCGGTTGCCGTGCAGCACGCCCGGCGTGCCGCCGGTCAGCGAGGCCGCGTGGCGGCCGGTGTCGAGGCCGTCGCCGGCGGCTTCCACACCGATCAGCTGCACGTCCTGGTGCTCGATATACGGGTAGAAGATGCCCATGGCATTGGAGCCGCCGCCGACGCAGGCGATCACGGCATCCGGCTGGCGGCCCGTCATCTCCGGCATCTGCACCTTGGCTTCCTCGCCGATCACGCACTGGAAGTCGCGCACCATCATCGGGTACGGATGCGGGCCGGCCACCGTGCCGATGATGTAGAAGGTGTTCTCGACGTTGGTGACCCAGTCGCGCATGGCTTCATTGAGCGCGTCCTTGAGCGTGCGCGAGCCGCTTTCCACCGGCACCACGGTGGCGCCCAGCAGCTTCATGCGGTAGACGTTGGCGGCCTGGCGCTTGACGTCCTCGGCCCCCATGTAGACCACGCACTCCATGCCGAAGCGCGCGGCAATGGTGGCGGTGGCCACGCCGTGCTGCCCTGCCCCGGTCTCGGCGATCACGCGCGGCTTGCCCATGCGCTTGGCCAGCAGCGCCTGGCCGATCACGTTGTTGATCTTGTGCGCGCCGGTGTGGTTCAGGTCTTCGCGCTTGAAGTAGATCTGCGCGCCACCGAGCGTCTCGCTCCAGCGCTGCGCGTGGTAGATCGGCGACGGGCGGCCGACAAAGTGCTTCAGTTCGCGGCGGTATTCGGCATCGAACTCCGGATCCTTCTGGTAGTGCGCATAGGCCTCGCGCAGCTCATCGAGCGCGTGGACCAGCGTTTCCGACACGAAGGTGCCGCCATAGGGGCCGAAATGGCCACGGGAATCGGGCAAGTCGTACATGTCTAGACTCTTCGGAACAGCGGCCTTGCCTCATCCGGCAAGGGCGCATGGTTGACTGCGATGCGTGTGCGCGCATGCGGCAGGCCACGGACGGCATGGGGAAAGACGCGGGACACGGCCCGGCTCATCCTGCCTCGGCACTGCGCACAGCACGCACGAACGCGGCGATGCGGGCGTGGTCCTTCACGCCCTTGGCGGCCTCTACCCCGCTGCTGACGTCCACAGCGTAGGGCCGCACGCGTTCAATCGCGCCAGCGACGTTTTGCGCGTTCAACCCACCACTCAAAACGATGCGAGGAGCGCCGCTTGCGTTCGGGTTGCCGGTAGCTGGTACCGGGGGAGTAGGCGGAAGCCATGCCGGGGGAATCAGGGTCCAGTCGAAGACGTGGCCGCCACCGCCGTAGCCTTCGACGAAGGCATCGAGCAGCAAGGCAGCGGCATCACGGTATTGATCGGCAAATTCTACCAAATCAAGCCCCGGGCGCACACGGGCGGCGCGCATGAAGGGCAGCCGGCAGCGCTGCGCCGCCTGCGTGCAGAACTGCGGGGTCTCGTCGCCGTGCAGTTGCAGCAGCGTCAGCGGCACGCGCTCGGCCACATGGGCGATGTCTTCCAGGTCGGCATTGACGAACAGCCCGGTGATCGCCACGAACGGCCCGGCGGCCTCGGCCAGCGCCGCGGCGCGCGCCACGTCGACGCAGCGCGGGCTGTTCGGGTAGAACACCAGCCCGATGGCATCGGCGCCGGCGTCCACGGCGGCGCGCACGTCGTCCTCGCGCGTCAGGCCGCAGATCTTGATGCGGGTGCGGGCCGGCATGTGCACTGTGCTGCCCGCCGTGCTGCCTTCAGCGGCCTCAGGCTGCGTCATCGAACACTCCATGGAACAGGCTCGCGGACGGATCGGCCGCGGGGATCTGGTAAGGATCAGGATACTTGACGCCGACCAGGTAGAGGCCATCCGGCATGAAGGTCGGCGCCGCCAGCTTGCGCTCGCGCCCGGCCAGCACCTGCGCCAGCCAGTGCGCGGGGTAGCGTCCGCGCCCCACCGCCACCAGGCAGCCCATCAGGTTGCGCACCATGTGGTGCAGGAAGGCGCTGGCGCGAAAGCGCAGGAACACCCAGTTGCCGTCATCCCTGATGGTGACGTCGTACATGGTCTTGACCGGCGACTTGGCCTGGCATTCGGCGGCGCGGAAGGCAGAGAAATCATGCTCGCCGAGCAGGCATGCGGCGGCCTCGCGCATGGCGTCGACGTCGAGCCGCTGGCCCGGCGGCAGCATCTGGTAGCCGGCGCGGCCGTGCACCAGCGGCACGCGGTGTGGCCCGGTGTAGAGCGCGTAGTAATACATGCGCTCGAACGCCAGGAAACGCGCGTGGAAACCCTGGTCCACCGGCAGCGCCCATTGCAGCGCGATCGACGGCGGCAGGAAGGCGTTGACGCCGCGCACCCAGGAAAATGGCTCGCGCTCGAGCGCGGTGTCCAGGTGGATGACCTGGCCGAGCGCATGCACGCCGGTATCGGTGCGCCCCGCCACGGTGGTCAGCAGGCGCACCCCGGCAAAGCGCTCGATGGCGTTTTCCAGGTGATCCTGCACGGTATTGCGGTGCGGCTGCGACTGCCAGCCGGAAAAGGCGGCGCCGTCGTAGTGCAGGCCAAGAGCGATGCGGTTCATGTCAGGGGATCGGGCAAGGCGGCGGGTACGTCCGGGCGCAGTGGTTCACGCCAGGTCCGCCGAAAAAGCAAATGCGCCGGAAGGGACGCTTCCGGCGCATCGCTTCAGGCTGCGGCAGCGCGTGCCGCGGCCGGACCGTCAATGATAGCTCAGGCCACTTCCTGCAGCAGCGAACGGGCCTCCGCCTGCAGCGGATCCTGCGACTGCTCGACCACTTCCTGCAGCAGTTCGCGCGCCCCTTCCTTGTCGCCGATCTCGATATAGGCACGAGCCAGGTCAAGCTTGATCTGCATGTCCCGCCCGCCGTCCACGCCGTCGACCGACAGCGTGCTCGGCGAACCCCCGTGCGTGAGGTCGCCGCCGGTTTCAGGCGCCACGCGCGACAGGTCGATCGGCTCGGCCAGCTTGCCGTCGCGCAGCATGGTGGTGGCGGGCAGCGGCATGGTGGCCTCGTCCAGCACATCCTTGCCGCGGGCGTCGGCTTGCGCGGCGCTGCCCAGGTCAAGCGACAGCCCGGACATGTCGAACTCCAGCGGACGGCTGCGGGTCGGCGTGTCGAGGGTGGGCACGTCATCGGCAAGCGGGTCGGCGCCGGTGCGAGGCAGGCCGAGATCCAGCCGTACCGGCTCGCCGGCGTCGTGCGCGTCAGCGCCAAACACCATCGCCGCGGAAGCAGGCGCCACGATCGGCTCGCCGGCCGCCGGGGCCGGGAAGGCATCCAGCGGCAGCGCCAGGTCACCCAGCGATGGCTCCAGCCGCGGGATCGAGGCCGGATTCTGCGACGGGTCCTGGGTGCGCCACTGGTCGGTTGCCGGCGAGGTCGTATCCGGCCCCGCCGCTTCGGGCGTCACCGCCAGGAAGAGCGCGTTGCCCGGTTCGAGCGCGCGCCCCATTTCTGCTGCCTTCAGCCATTCCGCCCCGTGTCCGCCGGTCTGGGCGAACATTTCTTCTGCAATCACGCGGAAACCTTCCACATCCTGTCTGTTGCTGTAAATCTCCAGGAGCTTGAGCCGCACCGGCTGCTGCTCCGGGTTCTTCTCCAGGGCTTCGCGCAGGATTTCCTCCGCCTGCACATCGCGCCCATAGGCGATATAGACCTCGGCCTCGGCGATCGGGTCGACCTCGTTGGCTTCCGGCGTGTTGTTGCCGATGCGGAAGTCCGCGCCGAACACGCTGTGCTGCGAGGTGTCGACGCTCTGCCCCCCGGCCGTGCCAAACAGCGAATTGGCACCGGCCATCACCGTGCTTTCCTGCGACAGGATGCTGTCGCCGAAGCCGGTCGCCTCGCCCGCCTTCTGCTGCTGGCGGCGGCGATAGATCGCATAGACGCCGAGCAGCGCCACCAGCAGGCCACCGCCGGGCAGCAGCATGGGGTTGGCCAGCAGGCCATCGATGAACGACGGTTCGGGCACCGGCTCGGGCTGGGCCGCCACCACCGGCGGGCGCTTGGCCGCGGGGGCCGATGCGGCGGCGGCGGCCTGCGTTGCACTGGCAACGGCGGCAGCCGGCTGCGAAGCGGGCGCCGCTGCCACGGCTGAGGCTGCTGCAGGCGCCACGGCGTCCGCGGCGCTGGCGCCGGCCGCTGCCGGGGCGCTGGCTGCGGTCGCTGCGGTTGCGGCAGCCGTCGCGGCGGCCGCACCCGGGGCCGGGGCCACGGCATCGGCCTTCGGCGGCTGGGCCGCCACCACGGTCGGCGCCGCCGCCGCGGCCTTGGCCGCGGCCTCAGCCTTTTCCTTCTCGGCCAGCACCGCCTGGTTGGCCTGGCTCAGCTTGGCGATCTCGGCGTTCTTCAGCTCGAGCAGCTTCTGCATGTCGCCGACGTTCTTTTCCAGCTGCGCCAGGCGGGCCTGCGCCTCCTTGAGTTCACGCTCGCGCGCGACGCCGGCTTCGGCCTTGGCCGCGGCGTCGGCCTGCGCGCCGCGCGCGGCCTTGCTGAGTTTCAGTTCATCGCGCGGGCCGTCGGTCGGGGCGGCCTGCTCCTGCACCCGGGCGGTCACGTTGCCGGACTGCTGGCGGCCGCTGTCGGGCTCGACCGACTTGGCCGCGGCAGCGCTGGCCAGCCGGCCGCGGTAGGCATCGAAGCCCTGCGTGCGCGCCACCACCTCGCGGCGGGCGGCCTTGGGTGCGACGGCTTGCGCCTGCTGCTGGGTCGGGACCTGCAGCACCGCGCCGCTGCGCAGCCGGTTCATGTTGCCGCCGATAAAGGCGTTGGGATTGTTGCGGTAGAGCGCCACCAGCATCTGGTCCAGCGAGACCGATTCCTGGCCTTGCACGGCCTCGCCGGCAATGGCGTAGAGCGTGTCGCCGCGCTGCACGGTGTAGCCGCCGCCGGGTGCCATTTCGGTGCCGCCGCTGGCGGCCGGTGCCGGCGCCCGCTTTGCGCTCTGGCGGGCCGGGCGCGCGGGCGCGGCTGGCTTGACTGCCTCGGCAGCCGCGGCGGGCGCGGCTTCCTGGGCCGGCGCAGGCTGCGGCGCGGCGGCAGGTGCCGGTGCCGCTACGGGCGGCGCATCCGGCGTCGCCGCCTGCACCACCGTCGCCGGCGAGAAGGTCTGGTTCGAAGGCTTGGCCCCGGCGGGGTCAAGCAGGAAGGTATAGGCGCGCGAGACCTTGCCGCTGGCCCAGCTCATGTCGACCAGGATGTCGACAAAGGGCTCGCTGATCGGCTGGTTGGAGCGGACCCGGGCCACATAGCTGCCGTTCGGGCGGCGCTCCACCTCCAGCCGCAGGCTGCTGACGGCCGGCAGGTAGGTCAGCCCGGCCGCGGCATACGCCGCTGGCGACGCCAGCTTGACACTGAGCCCGGCGGCCTCTTCGGCACTGACCCCACTGATGTCGATCTCAGCCTGCAGCGGCTGACCCAGATTCGACTGAACCCGCAATTGCCCGAACCCCGCGGCATATGCGGCCGGCTGCGCAAGCAGCAGGCCCAGTGCCGTGACGGCCAGCGTTGACCAGCGCTGACGGACAGTAGGCGCATCTTTCCGGCGATGTTGGCTCACACTCACCTTATGCTCCGTTATGTTTTAGTAGCGATATGAATCGACAGACCGACCCCAAAACCAGGTCCGGCAGGCTGGCGGGGCGTTCTCGGCGCACCCCTTCTCCAGCCGCGCGCAGACGCCAAACCCTGCCTGGCGCGAAGCGCATGCCGGCGTATTGTGACGCATCACCAGGGAAAATAGGCGTCCGGATACAACAACG
Source organism: Cupriavidus sp. FW305-3-2-15-C-LB2 (assembly GCF_058787575.1). Taxonomy (NCBI): domain Bacteria; kingdom Pseudomonadati; phylum Pseudomonadota; class Betaproteobacteria; order Burkholderiales; family Burkholderiaceae; genus Cupriavidus; species Cupriavidus sp. FW305-3-2-15-C-LB2. The sequence continues at coordinate 19,534 of NZ_JBYSZW010000021.1, read as the reverse complement.
CCGCGCACGGGCGCGGCGTTGTCTGCAAAGCGGTCCATTCTGTTGCCTGGCTGCAACGGACGCAACCAGGCAACAGGCGGGAGCACCGGATCAGGACTCGATCAGGATACGCAGCATGCGGCGCAGCGGCTCGGCCGCGCCCCACAGCAGCTGGTCGCCGACCGTGAAGGCAGACAGGTACTCGCCGCCCATCTGCATCTTGCGCAGGCGGCCGACCGGGATGTTCAGGGTGCCGGTCACTGCTGCGGGCGTGAGGTCGGTCATGCTGGCGTCGCGCGTGTTCGGCACCACCTTGGCCCACGGGTTGTGGGCGGCGAGCATGCCTTCGATCTCATCGAGCGGCACATCCTTGCGCAGCTTGATGGTCAGCGCCTGCGAGTGGCAGCGCATGGCGCCGATGCGCACGCACAGGCCGTCGACGGCGATCGGCGTGGCGCCGGTCGCACCCAGGAAGCCTTCACCGCGGCCCAGGATCTTGTTGGTCTCGGCGCCGCCCTTCCATTCTTCCCTGGACTGGCCGTTGCCCAGGTCCTTGTCGATCCAGGGGATCAGGTTGCCGGCCAATGGCACGCCGAACTGCTTGGTTTCCTCGGCGGACAGGCCGTGCTGGGTCGCCAGGATGGTGCGGTCGATTTCCAGGATGGCCGAGGCCGGGTTGTCCAGCAGCGGCTTGACCGACGCGTTCAGCGTGCCGAACTGCGTCAGCAGCTCGCGCATATGCTGCGCACCGCCGCCGGAAGCGGCCTGGTACGTCATCGACGTCATCCACTCGATCAGGTCGGCCTGGAACAGGCCACCGAGGCCCATCAGCATGCAGCTGACCGTGCAGTTGCCACCGATGAAATTCTTGACGCCCTTGGACAGCGCGTCCTTGATCACACCCTGGTTGACCGGATCCAGCACGATGATGGCATCGTCCTTCATGCGCAGCGAGGAGGCCGCGTCGATCCAGTAGCCCTTCCAGCCGGCCGCGCGCAGCTTGGGGAAGACCTCGTTGGTGTAGTCGCCGCCCTGGGCGGTCAGCACCACGTCGCACTTCTTCAGCGCTTCGATGTCATTGGCATCTTTCAGCGTGGTTTCGTTCTTCGCCATGGCGGGCGCCTTGCCGCCGGCATTGGACGTGCTGAAGAAGACGGGCTCGATCTGGTCGAAATCACGCTCTTCCTGCATGCGCTGCATCAGGACGCTGCCGACCATTCCCCGCCAACCGACGAGACCTACAATCATGATTTACCTCGGATGTGATTTTTACTTCCCCGCCATTTTCCTCGCCCGGCGTGGCTGCGCGGGGAAGACGGGCAGGCACGACGAACGGATCTAGGCGATCGCGGTTTTAATAATGGTTTTAATCGTCGTTGCGGTCTGGCCGAGCGAAATCGTGCCGACCGGGCCGCGGGTAGCGGTCAGGGCAGCAACAGCAGTCAGGGTGGACTGGGAAAATCGGGCCATCGGCAGAGTCTACACGATTTTGCGGCGCTGCCGCAGCGTGCAGATAGGGGAAATAACGGGGACAAATCAGACAAAGGGGGCATTACTCGCGCAGTGCCCCCTTCCGGTGTGACTTACAGTGCCGCCAGCACAGCGTCACCCATCTCGCGGGTGCCGACCTGCTTGCAACCCGGCGTCAGGATATCGCCGGTGCGGTAGCCCTGGGCCAGCACCTTCTTGACGGCGTTCTCGATGCGGTCGGCCTGCTCGGCGCGGTTCAGCGAGTAGCGCAGCATCATCGCCGCCGACAGGATTGTCGCCAGCGGGTTGGCCACGCCCTTGCCGGCGATGTCGGGTGCAGAGCCGTGCGACGGTTCGTACAGGCCCTTGTTGTTGGCATCCAGCGACGCCGACGGCAGCATGCCGATCGAGCCGGTCAGCATGGCGGCCTCGTCCGACAGGATGTCGCCGAACATATTGCCGGTGACGATCACGTCGAAGCTCTTGGGCGCCTTGACCAGCTGCATGGCCGCGTTGTCGACGTACATGTGCGACAGTTCGACCTCCGGGTACTCCTTGTGCACCTCGATCACGATGTCCTTCCAGAACTGGAAGGTCTCGAGCACGTTGGCCTTGTCGACGCTGCACAGCTTCTTGCCGCGCTTGGCCGCGGCCTGGAACGCCACGTGGGCGATGCGGCGGATTTCGGGCTCGCTGTAGCGCATGGTGTCGAAGCCTTCGCGCGCACCCTTGAACAGGCCGTCCGGCGCTTCGCGCACGCCGCGCGGCTGGCCGAAGTAGATGTCGCCGTTCAGTTCGCGCACGATCAGGATGTCGAGGCCGGCCACCAGCTCGGGCTTCAGGCTCGAAGCGCCGGTCAGCTCCGGATAGCAGATTGCCGGGCGGAAGTTGGCGAACAGCTGCAGGTGCTTGCGCAGGCCCAGGATGGCCTGCTCCGGGCGCAGCGGACGATCCAGGCTGTCGTACTTCCAGTCGCCGACGGCACCGAACAGGATGGCGTCGGCTTCCTTGGCCAGCTTCAGGGTGTTCTCCGGCAGCGGATGGCCTTCGGCCTCGTAGCCGGCGCCGCCCACCGGGGCGGTTTCCAGTTCGAACTTCTCGTCGAGCGCGTTCAGGACCTTGACGGCCTCTGCAACGATTTCGGGACCGATGCCGTCACCCGGCAGGACTGCGATCTTCATTGTTGTCTTTCCTCGTTGAGTCTTATCCGACCAGGCGGTTGTTCAGCCACGGCATCTTGGCCACGCGCTCGGCCTCATAGGCCTTGATCTTGTCGGCATGGCGCAGCGTCAGGCCGATATCGTCGAAGCCGTTCAGCATGCAGTACTTGCGGAACGGGGCGATGTCGAACTCATACGCCTGGCCGCCCGCCGTCAGCACCACCTGCTTGTCCAGGTCGATGGTCAGCTTGTAGCCGTTGAAGGCGTTGGTCTCGTTGAACAGGTGGTCGACCTGCTGTTCGGTCAGCACCACCGGCAACAGGCCGTTCTTGTAGCAGTTGTTGAAGAAGATGTCGGCAAAGCTGGGCGCGATCACGGCGCGGAAGCCGTATTGCGTCAGCGCCCACGGTGCGTGCTCGCGCGAGCTGCCGCAGCCGAAGTTGCGGCGCGCCAGCAGGATCGACGCACCCTGGTAGCGCGGCTGGTTCAGCACGAAGTCCGGGTTCAGCGGACGCTTGCTGTTGTCCATGCCGGGCTCGCCGACGTCCTTGTAGCGCCACTCGTCGAACAGGTTGGGGCCGAAGCCGGTGCGCTTGATCGACTTCAGGAACTGCTTCGGGATGATGGCGTCGGTATCGACGTTCTCGCGGTCGAGCGGGGCTACGAGGCCGCTATGTACGGTGAACTTGTCCATGTTCTCTTTCCTTGCTTCTTCAGCCCAGCTTGCGGATATCGACGAAATGGCCTTCGATGGCTGCGGCCGCTGCCATCGCCGGGCTCACCAGGTGGGTGCGCCCGCCCGCGCCCTGGCGGCCTTCGAAGTTGCGGTTCGAGGTCGACGCGCAACGCTCGCCAGGATCGAGGCGGTCGGCATTCATGGCCAGGCACATCGAGCAGCCCGGCTCGCGCCATTCAAAGCCCGCGGCCTTGAAGATCTTGTCCAGGCCTTCGCGCTCGGCCTGTTCCTTGACCAGGCCCGAGCCCGGCACCACCATCGCCAGCTTCACGTTGCCGGCGACCTTGCGACCGAGCTTCTGCACCACCCACGCGGCGGCGCGCATGTCTTCGATGCGGCTGTTGGTGCACGAACCGATGAAGACCTTGTCGATATTGATGCTCTCGACCGGCACGTTGGGCTGCAGGCCCATGTATTCGAGCGCGCGCTCCATCGCGTTGCGCTTGTTCGGGTCCTTCTCCTTCTCGGGATCCGGCACGCGGTCTTCGATGCTGATCACCATTTCTGGCGAGGTACCCCAGGTCACCTGCGGACGGACGTCCTCGGCGCGCAGCTCGACCACCTGGTCGAACTTGGCCCCGGCATCCGAATGCAGCGTGCGCCAGTAGGCCACGGCCTGCTCCCACTCCACGCCCTGCGGCGCGTAGGGGCGGCCCTTCACGTATTCGAGCGTGACGTCGTCCACCGCCACCAGGCCGGCGCGCGCGCCCGCCTCGATGGCCATGTTGCAGACCGTCATGCGGCCTTCCATGGTCAGGTCGCGGATGGCCGAGCCGGCGAACTCGATGGTGTAGCCGGTGCCGCCCGCGGTGCCGATCTTGCCGATCACGGCCAGCACGATGTCCTTGGCGGTGCAGCCGCGCGGCAGCTTGCCTTCCACCTTGACCAGCATGTTCCTGGCCTTCTTGCCCAACAGCGTCTGGGTAGCCAGCACATGCTCAACTTCCGAGGTGCCGATGCCATGCGCGAGCGCGCCAAACGCGCCATGCGTGCTGGTATGCGAGTCCCCGCACACCACCGTCATGCCCGGCAGCGTGGCGCCCTGCTCCGGCCCGATCACGTGCACGATGCCCTGGCGGTGGTCGTTCATCTTGAACTGAGTGATGCCGTAGCTGTCGCAGTTGGCATCCAGCGTATCGACCTGCAGCTTCGACACCGGATCGGCAATGCCGTGGCTGCGGTCGGTGGTCGGCACGTTGTGGTCCGACACGGCCAGGTTGGCGCTGATGCGCCATACCGGACGCTCCGCCAGCTTCAGCCCTTCGAACGCCTGCGGGCTGGTCACTTCATGCAGCAGGTGGCGGTCGATATAGAGCAGCGTGGTGCCGTCTTCCTCGACGTGGACGGTGTGGTCATCCCAGAGTTTGTCGTAGAGCGTCTTGGCCATGATGCGATGGCGGGCCGGAAGACCGATCCTTTGCAGGAGTGGTCCGCGGTGACCGCGCGGTAGTTTGCAGGGTTTTATTCGCTTCGGTCGCGGTGGCGAGCGGGTGGCGATAGCGATAATCGCGCCGGAAGCCGCCTGAAGCGAGCGTTATTTCAAGCGTTGCCGCAATGCTTGACTTGGCAATTGATTATGCCACAGGGGGTGTGGCGGTCAGCCCCCTGCCCGGCCCGGGCAGCGGCTGCAATGTAATGTGATTGGCGAAAGGGGGATTTCGCGGATGGCGAAAAGGAAAAGGGCCCCGCCAGGCGGGGCCGCGGCCTCTTGGGATCAGCCGCCCAGGTAGGCGGCCTTGATCCGGTCGTTTGCCAGCAGGTTGGCGCCGGTATCGGCCAGCACCACCTTGCCGGTTTCGAGCACATAGCCGCGGTCCGCGACCTGCAGTGCCTTGTTGGCGTTCTGCTCGACCAGGAACACAGTGACGCCTTCGTCACGAATGGTGCGGATGATGTCGAAGATCTGCGCGATGATCAGCGGCGCCAGACCGAGCGTGGGCTCGTCCAGCAGCAGCAGGCGCGGCCGGCTCATCAGCGCGCGGCCGATCGCCAGCATCTGCTGCTCGCCGCCCGACATGGTGCCGGCCCGCTGGCTGGCGCGCTGGTTCAGGCGCGGGAACAGCTTGAACACGTGCTCGATGCCCGCCTCGATCTCGTCGCGCCTGGCGAAGAACGCGCCCATCTTCAGGTTCTCCAGCACCGTCAGGCTCGGGAACACGCGCCGGCCCTCGGGCGAGATCGCGAGCCCCAAGCGCATGATCTCGTGCGTGGACCGGTTGGTGATGTCCTGCCCTTCGAACGTCACGCGCCCGCTGGACGCGCGCGGCGTGCCGCACACGGTCATCATCAGCGTCGTCTTGCCGGCGCCGTTGCTGCCGATCAGGGTGACGATCTCCCCCTTGTTGACTTCGATCGATACGCCCGACAGCGCCTCGACGGCGCCGTAGTGGGTATGGACCTGTTCCAGCTTCAGCATCAGTCCTCTCCCAGGTAGGCCTTGATCACGCGCGGGTCGTTGCGCACTTCCTCAGGCGCGGCCGTAACGATCGGCTTGCCGTGCTCCATCACCAGGATGCGGTCGGACACGCCCATCACCAGGCTCATGTCGTGCTCGATCAGCAGCACGGCAATGCCGAACTCGCGCCGCAGCTGGTCGATCAGCTGCTGCAGCTCGATCTTCTCCTGCGGGTTCAGGCCGGCCGCCGGCTCGTCCAGCATCAACAGGCGCGGCTTGGTGATCATGCAGCGCGCGATCTCCAGCCGGCGCTGGTGGCCGTACGACAGCGTGCCCGCCTCGCGGTTGGCCACCGAGGTCAGCCCCATGCGTTCAAGCCAGACCGCGGCGCGCTCCAGCGCCTCGCGCTCGGCGCGGCGGTAGGCCGGCGTGGCGAACAGGCCGCGCAGGATGCCCGCCTGCACCTGGCGGTGCTGCGCCACCAGCAGGTTTTCCACCACCGTCAGCGACTTGAACAGGCGGATGTTCTGGAAGGTCCGCACCAGGCCCTTGCGCGCTACCTGGTGGCTGGGCAGGCCGGCGATGGCGTGGCCGTCCAGCGTGACCTCGCCCGCGGTGGGCTTGTAGAAGCCGCCCACGCAGTTGAACACCGTGGTCTTGCCGGCGCCATTAGGGCCGATGATGGCGAAGACCTCGTCGCTGCGCACATTGAAATCAATACCGTCCACGGCCAGCAAGCCGCCGAAGCGCATCTGCAGGCCGGAGACTTTCAGCAAATCCGCGCTCATTTCGGCAACTCCACGTGGGGACGGCTCGCGGGCAGCAGGCCCTGCGGACGCCACATCATCATCAGCACCATCACCAGGCCGAAGATCAGCATGCGATATTCGGCAAAACCGCGCGCCACCTCGGGCAGCACCGTCAGCAGGATCGCCGCCAGGATCACGCCCAGCTGCGAACCCATGCCGCCCAGCACCACCACGGCGAGGATCAGCGCCGACTCGATGAAGGTGAACGATTCCGGATTGACCAGGCCCTGGCGCGCCGCGAAGAAAGCGCCGCCGATGCCGGCGAACGAAGCTCCCAGCGTGAACGCCGACAGCTTGATGCGGGTCGGGTTCAGGCCCAGCGAGCGGCACGCGATCTCGTCGTCGCGCAGCGCTTCCCAGGCGCGGCCCATCGGCATGCGGATCAGGCGGCTGGTGACGAACAGCGTGAAGCCCACCAGCAGCAGCGCCAGCAGGTACAGGAAGATCACCATGTGCTGGCCGCTGTAGTCCCAGCCCAGCAGGTCATGAAAGGTCTTGGCGCCCTCCACGCTCGCGCTGCGCGCCATCTCGATGCCGAACACGGTCGGCTTCGGGATGCCGGACACGCCATCCGGGCCGCCGGTCAGGCTGGTCAGGTTGTTGGCCAGCAGGCGGATGATCTCGCCGAAGCCAAGTGTCACGATGGCCAGGTAGTCGCCGCGCAAACGCAGCACCGGGAAACCCAGCAGGAAGCCGAAGGTGGCCGACATCGCGGCGGCGATCGGCAGGCATTCCCAGAAGCCCAGCCCGAAATACTGGTTGAGCAGCGCGTAGGTGTAGCCGCCGATGGCGTAGAAGCCGACATAGCCCAGGTCGAGCAGGCCGGCATAGCCCACCACGATATTCAGGCCCAGGCCCAGGATCACGTAGATCAGCGCCAGCGTGGCCACGTCGACCGCGCCGCGCGAGCCGAAGAACGGCCACACCAGCCCGACCGCCAGCAGCATCCATACCGCCACGCGCTGCTGCCGGGCGCCCAGCTGCGGCACCGCCGGCAGGCGCACCGCGCTGCCGGCGCGCGACAGCAGCGGCTTGAACAGCTGGAACAGGAAGACCGCCGCCACGGCGATCCACACCGGCCGCCAGTGCGGCTCCAGCACGACCTTGTAGCCTTCCAGCTTGAGCTGCAGGCCCAGGATGGGAATGGTCAGGATGGCCGTCATCACGGCGGCCGTGATCGCATTCTTGAGCGATTGTCCCGGTGCGGCGCCGCGTGCGGCGGCCTTGCCCGCGGGCATCGCGGAAACGTTGTTGGTCATGTCTCGTCCTCCCTCAGACCTTTTCGACGTCAGGCTTGCCGAGCAGCCCGGTCGGACGGAACAGCAGCACCAGCACCAGCAGGCTGAACGCAACCACGTCCTTGTACTCGGCCGGCATATAGCCCGAGGCGAAGGTCTCCGCCAGGCCCAGCAGCACGCCGCCGAGCATCGCGCCCGGGATGCTGCCGATGCCGCCCAGCACCGCCGCGGTAAAGGCCTTGATGCCGGCGATAAAGCCGATAAAGGGATTGAGCTTGCCGATGGTCAGCCCGATCAGCACGCCGCCCACCGCCGCCAGCATCGCACCCAGCACGAAGGTGAACGAGATCACCTTGTTGGTGTCGATGCCGAGCAGGTTGGCCATGCGCATGTCTTCGGCGCAGGCACGGCAGGCACGGCCCATGCGCGAACGGCCGATAAACAGCGTCAGCGCGATCATCAGCAACAGCGTCACGCCGACGATCAGCAGGCGCGAGTACGGCACCGTCACGGTGAAGTCACTGCCCATCTGGAACTCGATGGCGCCCGAGATCAGCACCGGCACCGACACGTCGCGTGCGCCCTGCCCGATCTGGACATAGTTCTGCAGGAAGATCGACATGCCGATGGCCGAGATCAGCGGCACCAGCCGCGGTCCGCCGCGCAAGGGCCGGTATGCCACCCGCTCGACCGCATAGCCGTACACCCCGGTGACCAGCACCGAGACCAGCAAGGCGGCGCCCAGCACCAGCGGCAGGGGGTAGCCTGCCTGGGCGCCGATCGCGGTGAGCGTGACCAGGCCGACATAGGCACCGATCATGTAAATCTCGCCGTGCGCGAAATTGATCATGCCGATGATGCCGTAGACCATTGTGTAGCCGATGGCGATCAGCGCATAGATCGCACCCAGCGTCAGGCCGTTGACCAGCTGCTGGGTGAACTGTGGAAGGAATTCATTCATTGGGGAAGCCTCAGGAACTTGAAGCCCGATACCAGAACGCCCCGCCCGGGGTCCGGGCGGGGCGTGTGCGTGGAAAAGCTCCGGCTTAGTTGGCGGCCGTCTTGCTGGCGTCCTTGTGCCAGGTGTAGACCACGAACCTGAAGGACTTCAGGTCGCCCTTGTCGTCGTACTCGACCTTGCCGATCGGCGTGGTGAAGGCGTTCTTGTGCATGTACGCCGCGACCTTGGTCGGGTCGGTGCTCTTGGCGCCGGCAATGGCGTCGCCGATGATCTTGACGGCGGCATAGGCCGGCATCTGGAACGGACCGTTGGCGTCACGCTTCTTGTCGGCAAAGGCCTTCACCAGCGCGGCGTTGGCCGGGTCGGCCGAGAAGTCTGCCGGCAGCGTCACCAGCATGCCTTCCGAGGACGGGCCGGCGATCGCCGTCACGTCCTTGTTGCCCACGCCCTCGGGGCCCATGAACGCGGCCTTCACGCCCTGCTCGCGCGCCTGGCGCAGCAGCAGGCCCATTTCCGGGTGGTAGCCGCCGAAGTAGACGAAGTCCACGCCCTGCGACTTGAGCTTGGTGATGACGGCGGAGTAGTCCGAATCGCCGGCGTTGATGCCTTCGAACACGGCGACCGGGATCTTGGCGGCTTCCAGGTCCTTCTTCACCGAGCTGGCGATGCCCTGGCCGTACGACTGCTTGTCGTGCAGCACCGCGACCTTCTTCGGCTTGACCTTGCCGATGATGTACTGGGCGGCGGCCGGGCCCTGCTGGTCGTCGCGGCCGATGGTGCGGAAGATGTACTTGCGCTTCTTGGTCTCGGTCAGCTGCGGTGCGGTCGCCGACGGCGTGACCATGACGATCCCTTCGTTCTCGTAGATGTCCGAAGCCGGGATGGTCGAGCCCGAGCACACATGGCCGATCACGTACTTGATGTTCTGGCTGACGATCTTGTTGGCAACTGCCACGGCCTGCTTCGGCTCGCAGGCGTCGTCCATCATCACCACTTCGAACTTGTTGCCGCCGGCGCCGCCGTTGGCATTGAGTTGTTCGATCGCGGTCAGCGCACCGGCCTTGACCATGTCGCCATACTGCGCCACCGAGCCGCTCATCGGGCCGGCAATGGCGATCTTCACGGTTTCGGCGTTGGCAGCGGCGCCAAGGGTGGCCAGCACGGCGGCCAGCGAGATGGACGTAAGACGGGACAGCGTCATCAGGAGCTCCTCGATTTATGTTTGGGTCAACCGGGCAGAAACGGTGTGACCTGCGCAATCGAACAACACCCGCGGACTACGAATAAAGACGCCCGAGACGCGGAAGACGGGCCTGCAAGGGAGAGACAGCTTATGCGGGGCCCGGCATGTGTCAGTCCCGCTGAGGTACGGGGACCAAGGTTCGGAAAGACAACGTTTGATGCGTTCTCTATTGCGCAAGCGATTCGCCTGCCCCGCTTGCCGCACCGCATGCCGGAAGGGTGGCCCGGCTGCCGTCGGCAAAGCAGCCCGCATTATAGGGTCAAATTTCCTGCCGTAGGCGAAAATCGCACAACAAATGCGGAACTGAATTGACAGACTGAGACACAATTCTCCGCAAATTGCCGTTCTCACCACTTATCCGGCAATTTCCTGCTCCCTGCCCTGCTGCGACGCACAAGGCACTCCGGCCCAGAAACACAAACGCCCCGGCGGGCCGGGGCGTTTGTGATTGCTGCATCGCGCAGCCGGATGACAAGCCAGCGATCAGCGCTTGGCAACGTCCGGCACGTCGCGGGTAGCTGCGCCAACGAACAGCTGACGCGGACGACCGATCTTGTATTCCGGATCGGTAATCATCTCTTCCCACTGCGAGATCCAGCCCGGGGTGCGGGCCAGCGCGAAGATGCAGGTGAACAGCGAGGTCGGGATGCCCAGCGCGCGCTGGACGATGCCCGAGTAGAAGTCCACGTTCGGGTACAGCTTGCGGCTGACGAAGTACTCGTCTTCCAGCGCGATCTTTTCCAGCTCCATGGCCAGCTTGAACAGCGGGTCGTTGTGCAGGCCCAGCTCTTCCAGCACTTCGTGGCAGGTTTCGCGCATCAGCTTGGCGCGCGGATCGTAGTTCTTGTACACGCGGTGGCCAAAGCCCATCAGGCGCACGCCCGAGTTCTTGTCCTTGACCTGCTTGATGAACTCGTTGATGTTGTCGACGCTGCCGATTTCTTCCAGCATCTTCAGCGCGGCTTCGTTGGCGCCGCCGTGGGCCGGGCCCCACAGGCAGGCCACGCCGGCGGCGATGGCTGCGAACGGGTTGGTGCCCGACGAACCGGCCAGGCGCACGGTCGAGGTCGACGCGTTCTGCTCGTGGTCTGCGTGCAGGATGAAGATGCGGTCCAGCGCGCGCTCCAGCACCGGGTTCACGGTGTACGGGGCGCACGGCGTGCCGAACATCATGCGCATGAAGTTGCCCGAGTAGGACAGGTCGTTCTGCGGGTAGATGTACGGCTGGCCGATGTTGTACTTGTACGCCATGGCGACCAGGGTCGGCATCTTGGCGATCAGGCGGATGGCCGAGATCTCGCGCTGGTGCGGATCGTCGATGTCCATCGCGTCGTGGTAGAACGCGCTCATGGCACCGACCATGCCGGTCAGCACGGCCATCGGGTGCGCGTCGCGGCGGAAGCCGCGCATGAAGAACTGCATCTGCTCGTGAACCATGGTGTGGTTCATCACGTGGCCGACGAATTCTTCCTTCTGCTTGGCGTTGGGCAGTTCGCCCTTGAGCAGCAGGTAGCAGGTTTCGAGGTGGTCGCACTTCTGCGCCAGTTGCTCGATCGGGTAGCCGCGGTACAGCAGTTCGCCCTTGTCACCGTCGATATAGGTGATCTTGGAATTGCACGAAGCCGTCGACATGAAACCGGGGTCGTAGGTGAACTTACCGGTCTGTCCGTACAGCTTGCGAATGTCGATTACGTCCGGGCCAACGGTACCCGTGTAGATCGGCAGCTCAACGCTGGGGGAACCATCGGAGAACGATAGCGTGGCTTTCACATCGGACGGCGTCATGTCGGATCCTTCAAATGCTGTGAATAATAATGTTGACCAAAACTCAGACCGTACGCAGCAGGGTGATCACTCGCTGCATCGGGGGCGTGTCGAGCTCACCGTCCAGTTCCTTGCGCGCAAGGAGCAGGTCCATCAACTCGTTGTCGCTGAGTTCGAACAGCTCGCTCAACGAAGCCACGTCCTCGTCGGACAGGCTCTCCTCGTAACGGTTGAAAAAACGTTCGACGATGATGTCGTTCTCCAGCAGACCGCGGCGGGCGCGCCAGCGCAGACGTGCGCGCTTGTGCGGGTCGGCCTGATGGGAGAAGGTGGTGGCAGGACTCTCAGTCATGGCTTCCTACTTTCGGCGCGCCAGCCAGATATAGCCGCTCTGGCTGACGCGCCGCTTACTACTGCAGACAGCCGCAGGCTCAGACCGCGCGGCGGACCATCAGCTCCTTGATCTTGCCGATGGCCTTGGTCGGGTTCAGACCCTTCGGGCACACATCGACGCAGTTCATGATGCTGTGGCAGCGGAACAGGCGGTACGGGTCGTTCAGGTTGTCCAGGCGCTCGTTGGTGGCCTGGTCGCGGCTGTCCGCGATGAAGCGGTAAGCCTGCAGCAGGCCGGCGGGGCCGACGAACTTGTCCGGGTTCCACCAGAACGACGGGCACGACGTCGAGCAGCTGGCGCAGAGAATGCACTCGTACAGGCCATCCAGCTCGTCACGCTCTTCCGGCGACTGCAGGCGCTCTTTCTCGGGCGGCGGCTCGTCGTTGATCAGGAACGGCTTGATCGAGTTGTACTGCTTGAAGAAGTTCGTCATGTCGACGATCAGGTCGCGCACCACCGGCAGGCCGGGCAGCGGACGCAGCACGATGCGGTCCGGCAGCTCGCGCATATTGGTCAGGCAGGCCAGGCCGTTCTTGCCGTTGATGTTCATCGCGTCCGAGCCGCACACGCCTTCGCGGCACGAACGGCGGAACGAGATGGTCTCGTCCAGCTTCTTCAGCTTGACCAGCGCGTCCAGCAGCATGCGCTCGTGACCGTCCAGCTCGACCTCGTAGGTCTGCATGCGCGGTGCCGCATCCTTGTCCGGATCGTAGCGGTAGACTTCGAAAATACGCTTCATTTCTGTGGGTCCTGTTGTCTCTACGATGCGGTGCTCAGAAGGTACGGGCCTTCGGCGGCACGCTTTCCACCGTCAGCGGTTCCATCTTCACCGGCTTGTAGTCGAGGCGGTTGCCTTCGCTGTAGAACAGCGTGTGCTTGAGCCAGTTCTGGTCGTCGCGATTCGGGAAGTCGCTGTGCGCGTGGGCACCGCGCGATTCCTTGCGGGCGGCCGCCGAGATCATGGTGGCCTTGGCCACTTCCACCAGGTTGGCCACTTCCAGGGCTTCCACCAGCGCGGTGTTGAAGACCTTGGACTTGTCCTTCAGGTGGATGTTGTCGGCACGCTGCGACACTTCCAGGATGCGCTCGACGCCTTCGTCCATCAGCTTCTGGGTACGGAACACGCCGGCATGCGACTGCATGTTCTTGCGGATGTCGTTGGCAACGTCCTGCGTGTACTCGCCCGAGGACGACGACTGCAGCTTGGCCAGGCGCGACAGCGCCAGGTCGGCGGCGTCGGCCGGCAGCGGCTTGTGCTCTTTCTGCTTCAGGTTCTGGGCGATGATGTGGTTGCCGGCGGCGCGGCCGAACACCACCAGGTCCAGCAGCGAGTTGGTGCCCAGGCGGTTGGCGCCGTGCACCGACACGCACGAGCATTCGCCGATCGCGTAGAAACCGTTCAGGACTTCGTTCGGGTTGCCGTTCTTAGGCACCACGACCTGGCCGTGATAGTTGGTCGGGATACCGCCCATCTGGTAGTGGATGGTCGGGACCACCGGGATCGGTTCCTTGATCGCGTCGACGTTGGCGAACTTCATGCCGATTTCGCGGATCGACGGCAGGCGCTTCATGATGGTCTCGGCACCGACGTGGGTCAGGTCGAGCAGCACGTAGTCGCCGTTCGGGCCGCAGCCGCGGCCTTCCTTGATTTCCTGGTCCATCGAGCGCGAGACGAAGTCACGCGGCGCCAGGTCCTTCAGCGTCGGGGCATAGCGCTCCATGAAGCGCTCGCCGTCCTTGTTGCGCAGGATACCGCCTTCGCCGCGCACGCCTTCGGTGATCAGCACGCCCGCGCCGGCCACGCCGGTCGGGTGAAACTGCCAGAACTCCATGTCTTCCAGCGGCACGCCTGCGCGCGCTGCCATGCCCAGGCCGTCACCGGTGTTGATGAAGGCGTTGGTGGAAGCTGCATAGATACGGCCGGCACCGCCGGTCGCGAACAGCGTGGTCTTGGCTTCGAGGATGTAGACCTCGCCGGTTTCCATTTCCAGCGCGGTCACGCCCAGCACGTCGCCGTCCTGGTCGCGGATCAGGTCCAGCGCCATCCACTCGACGAAGAAGTGGGTCTTGGCGCGCACGTTGCGCTGGTACAGCGTGTGCAGCAGCGCGTGGCCGGTACGGTCAGCCGCGGCGCAGGCGCGCTGCACCGGCTTTTCACCGTAGTTGGCGGTGTGGCCGCCGAACGGACGCTGGTAGATGGTGCCGTCGGGGTTGCGGTCGAACGGCATGCCGAAGTGTTCGAGCTCGTACACGACCTTCGGGGCTTCACGGCACATGAACTCGATGGCGTCCTGGTCACCCAGCCAGTCCGAGCCCTTGATGGTGTCGTAGAAGTGGTAGTGCCAGTTGTCTTCGCTCATGTTCCCCAGCGAAGCGCCGATGCCGCCCTGTGCCGCCACCGTGTGCGAGCGCGTCGGGAACACCTTGGACAGCACGGCCACGTTCAGGCCGGCTTCCGCGAGCTGGAGGGATGCGCGCATCCCGGCGCCGCCAGCACCGACGATGACCACGTCGAAACGGCGACGCGGCAATCCAGTCTTGACTGCGACCATTTATTACACCCTCCAGAGAATCTGAGCAGCGTAGCCCGCGCAACCGACGAGCCACAGAATCGTAAGAACTTGCAGCACGAGGCGAACCGCCATCGGACGCACATAGTCCATCCAGATGTCGCGCACGCCGATCCAGGCGTGATACAGCAGCGACAGGATGGTCAGGAACGTGATGATCTTCATCCACTGGTTGGAGAAGAGCCCTGCCCACGCTTCATACGAAGCGCCGTTCGACAGCAGGAAGGCAATGGCCAGGACCACGGTGAAGACCACCATGATCACGGCCGTGACGCGCTGCGCCAGCCAGTCTTTCAGGCCGTAGTGCGCACCGACGACAAGACGCTTGGGACCGATATTATTGTTTGCCACCTTGATTCTCCTCAGAACAGGCCGAACAGCTTCAGGCCGAAAATCAGGGTAAGCAGCAGGCTCACAACCAGCACGCCGATGGCAGACTTGGCCGAGGCCGGCTTGGAAACGCCGACGTGCACATCCAGCAGCAGGAAACGGATACCCGCGCAGAAGTGATGCAGATAACCCCAGATCAGGACCAGCAGAACCAGCTTGACGAAGCCACCGGACAGAAGCGCCGAGAACTTTGCGAAGCTCAGTTCCGAAGTTATGCTCTGCTCAAACAGATACAGGACGAAGGGAAGGAGGAGGAACATCAGTGCACCGCTCACGCGATGCAGGATGGATACCTTGCCGGCCCAGGGCAACCGGTAGCGCGCAATCTGCGCGATACCGATATTCCGGTACTCCGGCCTGGCTTGTTTGACGGCTTCAGCCATGCGAGACCCCATTTGCGGTAAACAAAAAACGAAACTGCCACTGCCCTGCATGCAACGGGATGCATTAGGGCAAATCCATGAGATTTTAGCGCCTTTGTTGCGCGCTGCACCAATAATTTTCAGCTATCAGGCACCAACAGGTGCCGCCCGACAATCGCACACCAATCACATCCGGCGGGCAATCCAGCGCAACATTAGCCGCGCCGCGCAACAGCCCGCACCGTCATGACGAAAGCCACAATAATCAACGCCAGCGGGCGCATCATGCCATGCGCCGGCGTCAGCTCAGGTCGTTCTGGTAATAGTGCCGCGTAGTCACGTACAGCCCGCGGCGCACTTCGACGGGGCGGTCGCCATAGGTGTACGACACCCGCTCGACTGACAGCAGCGGCGAGCCTACCGGGACAGACAGCAACTCGGCCGCGGTTTCATCGGCAGGCACGGCGCGGATCTTCTCCGAGGCGCGGATCATGCGCGTACCGAACTCGGCCTCGAACAATGCATACATGGGGCCCTTCCACTCGGTCAGCTTTTCAGCGGTGAGGCCCTTGAAGTTGGCGCCGAGCAGCCAGATTTCATCCAGCACGGTCGACTCGCCCGAGAAATTCAGCACGCGGCGGATCTGCACCACGCTGTCGCCGGTGCGGATGTCGAGCAGCCGGGCAATTTCGGCGGGGGCGCGCAGGCGCTTGCATTCCAGCACGCGGCTGGCGCCATAATGGGGTTCGCCTTCGTCCGGGACGAGGCGCAGGAAGCGGAACTTGACCACGTCTTCATGGTGCGTGGTCACGAAAGTGCCCTTGCCCTGCCGGCGCGCCACCAGGTTCTCGGCGGCGAGTTCATCGATGGCCTTGCGCACCGTGCCCTGGCTGACCTTGTAGCGCGAGGCCAGCTCCATTTCGCTGGGGATCATCTCGCCGGGCTTCCATTCGCCGGATTGCAGGCTGCGCGTGATCAGCGCCTTGATCTGCTGGTAGAGCGGACTGAAGGTGGGCGACGGCACGGACTGCAGACCAGAGGCGGGACCAGATTGCGGGGCCGCCTGCGGCACAGGCGCGGGCGGCGAAGAAGGCGGCTGCGCCCCGGCGCCAGGCGTGGCGGCGCCAGATTCCGGCGCGCCGGGTGCGGCTGCGCCAGTCAGGGACGTAGGCAGGGAGGACATAGCGGGATTTCACCACAAAAGGGCAAGATACGTCCAGCCTTACGTTAATTGTCTTATGTCTTATATAAGACATATGAGTTGACATCACGGGAGGCCCGGCCTACACTCGCGCTGGTCCACGCCCGCGATGGCCCCAGGCACGCCAGCAGCAGTCAGGATACCGGAATGTGTCGGCCCGGCAGAATCCCGGCAGCGCTCCGGTCTGGAAATGGCGCCACGCTTCGCAGTAGACTAACGCTTTGTTGCATCACCATGACCCGTTGTGGCTCTCCCTCACCGGTTCCGCCCCGTGGCCCCGCCACCTGGCTCCGGCGGACGGCCGCTCCCCGCTGTGGCGACAACCAGCACCCGGTGACCCGCCGCACCCCTTGTTACGGCAACGGCATGCCACCGACCGGCTTCCCCCCTTCTATCGTTTGGAGATTTACTCATGGCTAAAGCCCCAATGCGCGTCGCAGTGACCGGCGCCGCTGGCCAGATCGGCTACTCCCTGCTGTTCCGCATCGCCAATGGCGACATGCTGGGCAAAGACCAGCCGGTCATCCTCCAACTGCTCGACCTCCCGCAAGCCCAGCAAGCCGTCAAGGGCGTGGTGATGGAACTGGAAGACTGCGCGTTCCCGCTGCTGGCCGGCGTGGTCATCACCGACGACCCCAAGGTTGCCTTCAAGGACGCCGACGTGGCCCTGCTGGTTGGCGCCCGTCCGCGCAGCAAGGGCATGGAGCGCAAGGACCTGCTCGAAGCCAATGCCCAGATCTTCACGGTGCAGGGCAAGGCGCTGGACGAAGTCGCCAGCCGCAACGTCAAGGTGCTGGTGGTCGGCAACCCGGCCAACACCAACGCCTACATCGCCATGAAGTCGGCACCGAACCTGCCGCGCGAGAACTTCACCGCGATGCTGCGCCTGGACCACAACCGTGCCCTGTCGCAAATCGCCGCCAAGACCGGCAAGCCGGTGTCGTCGATCGAGAAGCTGTTCGTGTGGGGCAACCACAGCCCGACCATGTACGCCGACTACCGCTATGCCACCGTCGACGGCAAGAGCGTCAAGGACCTGATCAACGACCCGGTGTGGAACAACGACGTGTTCCTGCCGACCGTCGGCAAGCGCGGCGCCGCCATCATCGAAGCGCGTGGCCTGTCGTCGGCTGCTTCGGCCGCCAACGCTGCCATCGACCACGTGCGCGACTGGGTGCTGGGCACCAACGGCAAGGTCGTCACCATGGGCATCCCGTCGAACGGTGAATACGGCATCCCGGCCGACACCATGTTCGGCTACCCGGTGACCACCGCCAACGGCAAGTACGAGATCGTCAAGGGTCTGGAGATCGACGCCTACAGCCAGGAAAAGATCAATATCACCCTGAACGAACTGGAAGAAGAAAAGGCCGGCGTGCAGCACCTGCTGGGCTGATCCTCCGATCGCTCGAGGAAAGACCGGGGTTCCGCAACGATTCACGAATCAGTGCGGACCCCGGTTTTTTAATATCCAGGGGCTACGATGTCCCCTTGCTCTCCCCCCTCAACCCAAACCGGTCCGAATCAACGTGCATCCTTCCGAGGTCTTGTTCCAGGGCGAAGCCATCCCGGTCCAGTTGCCGGTGTGTGACCACTACGCGGGCAGCGAAAAGCTGATGCGCAAATCGCTTGCCCTGCAACAAGAGCTTGGCCCGGTCTTCGACATCACCTTCGACTGCGAGGACGGCGCCGCCGTCGGCCGTGAGAGCGAGCATGCCGAGCTGTGCGCGCAGCTGGTCAACAGCCCGCTCAATGCCCACAATCGCGTCGGCGTGCGCATCCATGACCCGGCCCACCCGAACTGGCGCGAGGACGTCGACGTGCTGGTGCGCGCCGCCGGCGCGCGCCTGGCCTATGTGGTAGTGCCCAAGGTCAGCGACGTGGTCGAGGTTGCGCGCGTGACCGATCATGTCAACCAGGTGGCGCGCAATGCCGGCATCGCCCGGCATATCCCGATCCATGTGCTGGTCGAGACCCACGCCGCGCTGGAACAGGCCTTCGATATTGCCGCGCTGGTGCAGGTGGAATGCCTGAGCTTCGGCCTGATGGACTTTGTCTCGGCCCATCATGGCGCCATCCCGGGCGAAGCCATGCGCTCCCCACAGCAATTCGAACACCCGCTGATCCGCCGCGCCATGCTGGAGATCTCCGCCGCCTGCCACCGCCACGGCAAGGTGCCGTCGCACAACGTCAGCACCGACGTGCAGGCGCCGCAGCGCGCCGGCGACGATGCGCTGCGCGCGCGCAGCGAGTTCGGCTACCTGCGCAAATGGAGCATCCATCCGGGCCAGATCGCGCCGATCGTGGCGGCGTTCCGCCCCGGTGCCGAAGAAATCGGCGCGGCCAGCCAGATCCTGCTGGCCGCGCACGAGAACAGCTGGGCCCCGATCCGCCACGAGGGCCAGCTGCACGACCGCGCCAGCTACCGCTACTACTGGTCGCTGCTGCAGCGCGCGCAGGCCACCGGCACGCCGCTGCCGGCCAATGTGGAGGCATTGTTTTTCGCCTGAAGCCGATACCCGTACCAAAAACAAACAGGGCAGCGCCCAAGGAGACACGGATGTCCGCCTCGAAGTTCGCCGCACTCGACGCTGCACCCGACGCCACGGCCAGCGAGCCGGCCGCGCCCCGGGTCAAGAAATCCGTCGCCCTGTCGGGCGTGACCGCCGGCAATACCGCGCTGTGCACCGTCGGCCGCACCGGCAACGACCTGCACTACCGCGGCTACGACATCCTCGACATCGCCGAGACCTGCGAGTTCGAGGAAATCGCACACCTGCTGGTACACGGCAAGCTGCCGACCAGATCCGAACTGGCCGCCTACAAGGCCAAGCTCAAGAGCCTGCGCGGCCTGCCCGCCAA